>JADGBO010000023.1:0-651 GCA_015231465.1 Desulfamplus sp. | reverse complement strand
AAAGGACTTTCATCTTTTCGATTGTGGCAGATGAGTCTGCCATGGACGTTATATGAAAGCCATCAGTAATCAGCCATCAGTAATCAGTTGGCAGCCGTCAGCCGTCAGCCGTTGACAGGCGGATTTTCTTGAAACGACCTCCGTGGAAACCCTGGGAATCCAGAATGACCTGCTGGGGAATTTTGTATGGGGGAAGCTTTTCCCTGCAATATCTGCGCATCCTTTTTCTGAAGTCGGAAAGGCTCTCACTTTTCCTGAGCTTCACCCTTGCCTGGACCATCTGGCCGGTGATGGGATTGGGCCGTCCGGTCACAGCCACGTCCTCCACCCCGGGCATGGAGAGAAGCACATTTTCCACCTCGGCCGGCCACACCTTCTCTCCGCCCACATTGATGATTTCAGATTTACGTCCCAGTATGCGAAGGTACTCCCCATCCACCTCCACCTGATCCCCTGTATCAAACCATCCATCTTCGGTAAAGGGGCTGGGTGCATTGAGATAACCCAGCATGGCGGAAGGGGTCTTTATCTCAAGAATATTGTCCCTGATGCGGTATGAGATACCCTGGCCCCCGATCTTCACCCACAGGGAGTCCGGGGCCTTGGATTTGGAACTTACAATGCCTATCTCGGAAAGTCCATAGGTCTGCT
>JADGBO010000239.1 GCA_015231465.1 Desulfamplus sp. | reverse complement strand
AAGTCCCCTGTGGATTCCGATCACTTCATTTTCCAGGTTGACAATCTCTCCTTCCGGAAATGCTTCTCCCTTAGATTCCATGAAATCCGCAAAGCTCCTTCCATGTACAAAACAGATATCCTGACTCTCAACCTTTTCCAATGGATGGAGTCCGTTTCTTTTGGCTATGGCAAGAACTTCCTGCTTGGTAAAATCCGCCAGGGGAAACAGGGCATGTTCGAGCTGCTTCCGGGAGAGCATGGCAAGAAAGTAGGATTGGTCCTTTAGCGGGTCCCTGGCTTTAATTAAATAAGGTTTTCCGTCGCTTCCATACCTTACTCCTGCATAATGCCCGGTTGCCAGCATATCTGCCCCGAGTTTTGCGGCAGCATCATAAAGAACTCCAAATTTTATCTTTTTATTACAGATCATGCACGGATTGGGAGTTTTTCCCATTCGATGGCTCTTTATGAAGTAAGAGACCACATCCCTTTCAAAGGCATCCCTTAAATCAACAGTGTAAACCGGAATATTCAACTGATGGGCAATGGGTTTGATGTCCAGGTTTTTTTTTTCGTATCCGGTTAAAAAATGGATACCCATGACATCATGTTCTGCCTGCTTCAGGAGCCAGGCCGCCACCAGTGAATCCACCCCGCCGCTCAAAGCCACGGCGATTTTTCCGGACGAGAAGCGGGGAATTTTTATATTAAAGTCCTTGCCTTGCAAGACTCTAAGAGCTTTTATCCTTGGTTGCGGCAGATGATTGCCATGGCTGTTATACAAATTCATTACATCTTTTTTATGTGGCATCTTCTTTCACGGCATCTTTTTTCACTTCATCATATCTTCGGCACTGTTTTTAGAGTACAGCCCCATGGCCCTGGTGGGACATGTAACGATGCAAAGTTCACATACAGTGCATTTATCTTTGTCGTACAGCACCTCCATTTCAGGCCGCAATATGGAAAGGGCACCTGTTGGGCAGACCCCGGTACATGCTCCGCAATGGGTACACTTAGCGGTATCCCGCCATATCTCCTGCTCGGCCGAGCTGACCCTTACCCCCTGATCCTTTAGAAAACGTACTCCCTGTTTGAAGCTGTCCCTGGTACCGGACAGCTCCAGCACCATGTAACCGTCCTTGCGGTTGGAGACCCTTGCTCCGAGAATATTGAAGAGTAGATCAAACTTTCTGGTCAGGTGACAGACAACAGCCTTCTGGGCAACTTCGGGGGGAAAATGCAGTATCAATATTTTAGAATACAAATTGTCCTCCAGTAATGGGATTCCAGTAACAAGTATGTTGGAGATGGCTGCACATTGCACACTCCTCAAAATATTTACCGTGGAAATGGATACATTATTTCAATGATCGGAGGTTGCTGGCCTCCAACCATGAAAGTTTACCGTGGAAATGGATACAAATTTTTATCTTCGGGGGTGGCTGAAGGTCAGCCATTTTTCTTCAATTTTAAAAAGAGTCAATCTAAGAAATAATATCAATATGGTCAAGGGTAATTTGCAACCTGCTACTTAGTAATAGGGTTTAATTAACTTACCCAAACTCCCCCTCTCCAGTCATGGAGAGGGGTTTGGAGGGTGAGGTGAATGGGCAAGTTATTAAAAATCAATTCCTTAGTCATAAATTCAGTTCAGGATTACATTACGTTTTTCAGTGACAAGATGGAAGTAATCCTGGGGTGACGGGGTGAATCCCTCCACATTGTTACCGGTTACGATGGTCACGTTCTGAAATACCAGGGGAATGTGTATATAATCCTGGGCAAGGGCTCTTCTCATTACCTTAATGTACTGCTCCCCCCGCTGTTTCACATTGACAAGGGTACGTCCCAGCTCCAGTGCCTTGTCGATTTCAGGCACACTGTATTTTGAAAAATTCATGGTGGAGGTGCTGTGGAAAATTTTGTAGGTCCAACGATCAGGATCAGGAACGGAACCCCAACCCATGATGTAGCAGCCTGGATTGTCTTTAAGGATGGGAAAGAGTGTTCCCCACTCCAAGGACTCCACCCGGGCCTTTATATTATATTTTCTAAGCTCGGTGGCAACTGCCGTTGCCAGCTTCACCCGATGGGGATTTTGGGATGTGTAGATGGAGAATTCAAAACCCTCTTTAAGGATACCCTCCTTTTTCAGCTCATCAAAATAGACCTTTGCCTTTGCCCTGTCATGTTCCAGGGCCATGGATTTCATATATTCAGTGTCATGGGGAAAGACCCCCTGGGGAATCCAGGTGTAGGCACGCTCCCCCACTCCCTGCCAGATACCTTTGATGGCGGCATCAAAGGGTACTGCATGGTAAACGGCCTTGCGGAAACGGATATCTGAAAAGGGAAGTTTCCCATGGGAAAATCCCAGATATGAGTTGCCAAGGCCCGGGATGGTCATCACATTGAGCCTGTCGTTATTGCCAAAGCGTTTTACATCCTGGGGCAGCAGGTTCTGGGCCATGTCTATGCCCCCGGACTCAATCTCGGCGGCCATGACTTCGGGTTTGGGTATGGGACGGAATATAACCTTGTCAATGGCGGGTTCGGCAATGAAATAACGGGGATTTTTTTTAAGGACAATGCGTTCATCCGGCAGCCACTCCACAAATATGAAGGCCCCTGTACCCACGGGATGGCTGTCAAATTTGTCCATGCCGACCTTTTTCACATGGTCCGACGGCATTATTCCCGCGGTATGGCTTCCCAGTGCCAGCATCATGGGTGAATAGGGTGTGGCAAGATGGATTTTTACGGTATAGTCATCCTTGATCTCAATCTTTTCCACCGGCTCAAAGAACTCCTTGCTCGGGGATGCATTGGCAGGATCCATTATGGCCTCAATGGTGAATTTCACATCCCGGGCAGTCATGGCATCTCCGTTATGGAATTGAATATCCTTTCTCAGATGAAAGGTGTACTCCCTGCCGTCCTCGGTGATCTCCCAGGAAGATGCAAGGCACGGAACCGGCATGGACGAATCCTCCTTGAATGAGACCAGGGTGTCAAAGATATTTCCGGCCACAGCCTCTCCGTATATGCCCGGGATGAGAACCGGATTGAGTTTGGCAGGCTCCTTGGCCATGCCGATCCTTAGAACTTTCTCCCGGGCCCCGGCTTCCTGATGCAGCCCTGGAATCATTATAGATGAAGCGATAAGAGTAATGGACAGTATCAAACTAAGTGCAATTTTTTTCATGGCAGCTCCTAAGATTTTGTTGTCTAAACCCTGTTTTTTCCTTTAACCATACCGAGCATCACCCGATAGGGGCCAGGTGTGCCCGGAGGGACAAGTCCCACACGATCTCCTTCATGGAGAATGGTGTCAAAGGGTACTATGGAACCATTCAAAAAAACTCCTTCCACATCTTTGCGAAGAAGTTTAAGACTGGATATGAGATCTGATATGGTTGTATTTTCAGCTATCTCCATGGTGACATTGGAAAACGGCAACCCATTTTTTTTCAGTTTCTTCTGGAGAAATGAGAACGCGTTGAATGTGATTTCAATCATTTTTGAAATACTCCGAAAAGAGGTGGTAGAGCTTGTTCAAAAATTACCAGACTCCTAATCATAATCAAAAATGTTTTATTAAATTTTCATTTTTGTCAAGGTAATTGTGGCACAAACCATTTTCGACAAATTGATTATCCTGAAATTGCATTTTTTTTCTGACTGTTATATAGTTGGATTTAAAGATAAAAAAAACATACAATTCTTTCTATCAGGATATGGTTACCCAATGCATGACATAACAGGTATGACCAGACCCGGGCTTGTGCAGTGGTTTGAAAAACAAGGCATGAGATCATTCAGGGCAGGCCAGGTATTCAAATGGATATATATCAAGCAGGCCGAAACCTTTGGGGAGATGACGGACATCTCCAAGGATGTAAGGCAGATACTTTCGGACAACTTCACCATTCCCCGTCTCCGCCTTGAAGCATCGAGGTTTTCCGCCGATGGAACCGAAAAGCTTCTCTTTGGTCTCAGGGATGGAAACCGCATAGAATCGGTTCTGATTCCCCAGAAAGATCACTTCACCCTGTGCATCTCATCCCAGGCAGGATGTGCCCAGGGTTGCAGGTTCTGCCTCACCGCAAAGTGTGGATTGAAACGCAGCCTCACCACATCCGAGATTGTGGCCCAGGTGCGGGATGCCAGAAGGCACCTGGAAACAAGGGGGACCTGCACATCTTCAGGTTTACCGGCCGGCCCTCTGTCGAACATTGTCTTTATGGGTATGGGAGAGCCCCTGGCCAATTTTGACGCGGTCATGGATGCCATTGAAACCATAACGGACAGCGATTTTGGACTTAAATTCTCACCCCGTCGGGTAACTTTATCAACCTGCGGTCTTGTTCCGGAAATAAAACGGCTTGACAAACATACCGATGTCAATCTTGCCATATCCCTCAATGCCACGGATGACGCAACCCGCTCCATGCTCATGCCCGTGAACCGGCTATATCCCATTGCCGAGCTTCTGGAGGCATGTCGTGACTTCCGGCTGAAACCCCGGAGCAAGATAACCTTTGAATACATATTAATAAAGGATATAAACGACGGTGACCAGGATGCAAAAAAACTTGTCAAGCTTCTCTCTCCGCTCAAGGCAAAGGTAAATATCATACCGTTCAATGAACATGAGCTAAGTGATTTTAAAAGACCATCACCGGAAAGGGTCAGCCGTTTTGTCCAGATTCTTCTGGATCGCCGCATGACGGCAATAATAAGAAAAAGCAAAGGGGATGATATTTGTGCTGCCTGTGGTCAGCTCCAAGCTGAAATGTTAGAATAAGCTGAAATGTTAGAATGAGCTGAAATGTTAGAATGAGCTGAAATGTTAGAATGAGCTGAAATGTTAGAATGAGCTGAAATGTTAGAATGAGCTGAAATGTTAGAATGAGCTGAAATATTAGAATGATTCTTCCGGCATACCCCTTATTCAATGCACTCCCCGGGCACATGGTGGTCAAAGCGAAAATATGAATCTTACAGCATACTCCCTTGAAACATCCTACTGCAGGATAAACCTCAATAAAAGAGGAGCCTGTGAATATACAAAGATCAGCTTTCCATTGAAGTATGGAATATACTCGGAAATAGAGACTTCCCATGCCCTGCTCCAGTTCAATCTCAACCATGAAATCATAAGGGC
>JADGBO010000238.1 GCA_015231465.1 Desulfamplus sp. | reverse complement strand
ATGTCCCTCCCCTTCGTGATCGTAAAGACGATATTCCCCTTCTCCTCAACCATTTTCTGGAGGAGGCATCCCGGGAGTTCAGCAAGCGTGCCCATGCCACACAGGAGATATATGATCTTTTAAAGCATGGAGGGGTTCTACCGTAGTGGTTGCAGGGCTCCAGGGTAACGTAAATCTCCCCTCCCCTGGCGGCTTCACCGGCATCTTCAATGGCCTCGACCTCGGCATGGGCCAGACCGGCACCTTGATGCCATCCCCGGCCGACAATGCGGCCATCCTTAACCACAACCGCCCCCACCATGGGATTGGGTGAGGTGAATCCCCGCCCCCGGGCAGCAAGGACAAGGGCCTCCTGCATATATTCAGTTTTCATGGACCTTTATCATCCCCCGGGGGAACAGTAATGTATATATTTTCGTTTTCATATATAGTTTTCCAGATAATGAAATTGGTAATCATACTGTAGGGGCAGCCCCCTGTGGCTGCCCTTAAAATAAGGATTTGACAAAATATTTTTCTGGAAGTCTATAGATATCAATCATTCACCCCGGGAACCCTCCGGCAAGGCATCGGCTCCTTCCGGCAAGGCATCGGCTCCTTCGGCCAAGGCATCGGCTCCCTCCGGAGTATCGGAACCTGGAAAAGTGCCCGGGGAACCCAGGGACTTAAGGGCATCTATAAAATCATCCACACTTGTGAAATCACGATACACCGAGGCAAAACGGACATAAGCCACATCATCCAAGCGGTGGAGATGCTCCATTATCTTCTCCCCCACCACCCGGGTCTTGATCTCCCTTACGTTCATATCCCTGAGATCACGCTCTATGAGATCGACAATATCTTCAATCTGGACCGCACTTATGACTCTCTTACCGCAGGCCTTTTTTATTCCGGCCATAATCTTGCCCCGGACAAACTCCTCCCTTCGACCATCTTTCTTCACGATCATCACCGGAAGATCCTCTACGCTCTCAAAGGTCGTAAAACGACGGGAACACTCCTGGCACTCCCGGCGCCGCCTAATCTCGGTCTCGGTTCTGCTCAGACGGGAATCTATAACCCGGTTGTTAAGCTTTCCGCAATAGGGACATTTCATGGGTCAACCTCGTCTTCAACAATTGATAGGGAGAGCCCTGCCTGGGAAAACATCTCCAAAGACATGGGATCATTATATGGCTGCCTGAAACAGACATGGACAATGCCGGCATTTACAATCATCTTGGCACATATGGAACAGGGCTGATTTGTACAGTACAGAGATGCACCAAGGACGGATATACCATAGCGGGCAGCCTGGATAACGGCATTTTGTTCGGCATGAACCCCCCGGCACAGCTCATGTCTCTCTCCGGAAGGGACATGCATCTCTCTTCTTATACAACCGGTCTCACTGCAATGGGTAATTCCGGAGGGGGCACCATTGTATCCGGTGCATAGAATCCTCCTCTCCATTACGATAACTGCCCCCACCCTTCTTCGCAAACATGTTGACCTTGTGGAGACGAGATCGGCTATGCCCATGAAATAGTTATCCCAGGACGGCCTCGTGGAAGATATGGAAGAGGCTGAGACAAGTTCATGGGCAGCATTTGGAGAACAGGACATCCAGTTATCCTCGACAAGGGTTAAAAGTGGGGTGTCAAAATCTGCCATTTTCGGTTGCTAATTTTTTAACCATCAACGGTAGAGACGCAATGCATTGCGTCTCTAAATAATCACGATTTGTGCATCAAGTTGGTTTTTAGAGACCCCAGGTTAAAAGAGTACCTTCCGGTCATCCTCCCGGGGGTGATGAGAAAAGGAGTTCCCGGGGATCATCCTCCGTAGAGGGGAAAACGCCGGCATAGAGATTCAACCCTTGCAGCAACTACTCCCGGGTCACATGCCCGGTCCAGGAGATTGCATATACACTCGGCAATCTCGGCCATCTCCCGGGTCTTCATCCCCCGGGATGTAACAAGGGGTGTTCCGATACGGATACCGCTTGTCACCACCGGCCCCAGGGGATCGTTGGGCACGGAGTTCTTGTTCACCGTTATGCCCACGTTACCAAGCATCTCTTCGGCATCCCTTCCAGATATGCCCCGGCCGGAAAGATCCGCAAGCATGAGATGGTTATCCGTACCCCCGGAAACGAGTTTCACCCCCCTCTCCATCAAACCCCGGGCAAGGGCTGATGCATTGTCCATCACCTGTTGCTGATAGTCCCTGTAGGAAGGCTCCATGGCCTCCTTGAAAGCCACTGCCTTGGCAGCTATGATATGCATCATGGGGCCTCCCTGTATTCCCGGAAAAATCTGGCTGCCTATCTTTGGAGCATGGACGGCCTTTGAGAGGATCAAGCCCCCCCTTGGGCCCCTGAGGGTCTTATGGGTGGTGGAAGTGACAATATCGGCCCAGGGAACCGGGGAAGGGTGGAGCCCCGCGGCCACAAGACCCGCTATGTGGGCCATATCCACCATGAAGAGGGCTTTATGCCTTTGTGCCACCGAGGCAAAACCCTCAAAATCAATGATCCTGGGATAGGCACTGGCACCGGCCAGAATGAGTTTCGGCGAATATGTTTTTGCCAGATCCTCCACCTGGTCCATATCTATTGTTCCGGTGGTTGCCGAAACTCCATAGTGGACAAAATTAAAAAATCGCCCGGAAAAACTGACACCGCTTCCGTGGGTAAGGTGTCCGCCGTGGGAGAGGTCCATGGCAAGAACTGTATCCCCTGGTTCAAGCAGTGCAAAGTAGGCTCCCATATTGGCTCCTGAACCGGAATGGGGTTGCACGTTGACATAATCGGCTCCAAAAAGCCTTTTGGCCCTCTCCACGGCAAGCAGCTCGGCCCTGTCAACATGGACGCACCCCCCATAATAGCGTTTTGCCGGATAACCCTCGGCATACTTATTGGTCAATACGGAACCCTGGGCTTCCATGACCGCCCTTCCGGCCGTATTTTCCGATGCAATCAGGTCCAAACTGTTCTCCTGCCGGGCCTCCTCATCGGAAATTATCCCGGCTATTTCAGGATCGACTCTATCAATGGCTCTACTATTCAATGGAGGCTCCTTTCACATTACAGACAGACAAATTCTCAATACTTTGGATTCTTTCCATGTGCCGTCCTCCCTGGAATGGGGTACCAAGCCATGTTCTCACTATCTCCCGGGCCAGCTCCTCTCCGATCACCCTGCCACCCATGACCAGAACATTTGAGTCATTGTGTTCCCGGGACATTCGAGCCAAAAAGATATCATTGCACAAAGCTGCCCTTACATTGGGGAAACGATTGGCCGCAATGGACATCCCAAGACCGGTTCCGCAAAGGAGAATCCCCCCATGGAATCTGCCCCGGGAGACATCTCCTGCAACCCTATCGGCATAGGTGACGTAATTAACAGAAGAGTCGTCATATGTTCCGGCATTTTCCACTTTGACTCCAAGCTTCTCTATAAATCCCCGAAGAGACTCTTTAAGGTGGAACCCGCCGTGGTCGCTTCCAATAATCAAATTCTCAATCATAAAGTGTCTCCCCCGGGTCAAGCTCACCAGTTCCATCCCCAAAAAAATATGGGAAAAGATTTGGAAGAGTTATAACTTTGACCTGACATAATCTATGGCATCCTGAATATGGAAAAGGATTTGTAAGAATCATAACTTTGACCTGACATAATCTATGGCATCCTGAATATGGAAAAAGATTTGGAAAAATCATAACTTTGACTTGACATAATCTATGGCATCCTGAACAGTGACTATTGATCTTGCCGCATCATCATCATCCGTGTCGATCTCAAAAACCTCCTCCATTGTCATGAACAGCTCAAACATGTCCAGGGAATTGGCCCCAAGGTCATTCTCAAAGGAGGCTTCGGGAATGACATCCTCAATGTCGATATTCTTGAGTTTTTCCGCAACTATCTTTCTTACCTTGGTTTCTATGCTCATAAAACAAGAGCCTCAATTGTTACACTGAAAATGCATCACACTCCCATGACATGGGATGATTGTGACACAGTCCCGGTGGTTGAAAAAATTTAAGGAACGCCATCGTGGGTCACGTTCACCCCTTGACAGGCTTTAATTGACAGGCGTTAAATCACTCCTCTTCCGGAACATCCTTGATCAAGACATTTCTTCCGCGGTATATACCGCATGAGGGACAGGCAGCATGGGGCAGCTTTGCCTCCTGACACTCGGGACAAACCGTTATGGTGGGAACCGCGACCTTCTGATGGGTCCTTCTTTTTCTGCTTCTGCTTTTTGACATCTTACGCTTTGGTACAGCCATTTATAATCTCCTGGATATATAACTGTTTTTTATCATGATATAGACTTCCAGAAAAATCTTTGAGCATATCCATTCCCAGGGGCAGCCACAGGGGGCTGCCCCTACAGTATGATTAACAAATTTCATTATCTGGAAAACTATATATAAAATCAATATATAAAATCACTCATCTGCCGGACAAACACAAATATCTAATTTAACTCAAAAGGATTGTCAAGGAATAACTCAAAGTCAAAACTTATAATGACCCAAGGCTTGTCAGTGGATGCCCGGCAATATTATAGATGCGGACTGTTTCAGCCATAGAATCAATCAATGTGGCATCCATCAATGTGAACTACTTCAGCCTTAAAACCACCACACGGTCGTTTCCTGCATAATCTTTTACAAAACACGGTTCCCGGTAAACAGGACAAGATGCAGCTTCCTGTGCCATCATCTTCCTTTGATCAAAGCCCATCTCCATAATGAGAGTGCCCTGGGCATCAAGTGCCGTTGCCGCGGAAAAGAGGATGCTGCGAAAGGCCTGGAAACCATCGCCCCCCCCGTCCAGGGCACCCCTGGGTTCGTGGCAACGCACCTCGGGCTGAAGTTCGTCTATCACCTGAGAGGGGATATAGGGAGGATTGGAGACTATTACATCAAACAAAAATCCTGGCAAAAGACTCTCCATCCACGATGAGACCCAGAAACATACCTGGTCCCCGCCAAGGTTGGCCCGGGCATTGTCCCGGGCCATCTTCACGGCATCCACCGAGATATCAAGGGCAAAGAAGAGATTGCCCGGACACTCCTGGGCAAGGGAGACGATAACGGCTCCTGAACCGGTTCCAAGCTCCAGCACCTTCAAGGGAGGATGGTGGTTTCCATACCCTTTTCCATACCCTTTAAGATGGTGGTTTCCATACCC
>JADGBO010000237.1 GCA_015231465.1 Desulfamplus sp. | reverse complement strand
ACGGGAAGTTTGGCATCCATCTCCTTGATCCGCTGGAAGGTCTCCATTCCGTTTATGCCGGGCAGACGCATGTCAAGAATGACCAAATCCAATACCCTTTCACGGACAACCTCAATGCCGGCTTCTCCGGATGCGGCACCGATCACCTCGTACTGCTCCTCCCGGAGGAGCTTGCAAAAGCTTATACGAAGCTGATCATCATCATCAATAACCAATATTGTATTCATCCGGTTCCTCCTTCCAGACAGCATCGACGGCAGCATCCGGCTGCATAATGGTTCAAATTCCTTAGGAATGAGTACAAAATAATGTTCTCATTCATGCCAAACCAGGATACAACGCCATCAATGGCGGCGTATTCTTAAATGGGCAAGTTATTTGATACCTGTTCCTTAGTAATAGGGTTTAATTAACTTACCCAAACTCCACCTCTCCAGTCATGGAGAGGGGTTTGGGGGGTGAGGTGAATGGGCAAGTTATTAAAAATCAATTCCTTAATGATTTCGGGGGATATATCCGATATGGATAACCGGCAGGGTAATGACAAAAGATGCACCCCTGCCTTCCGTACTTGTCACATCCAGCCACCCGCCATGTTCGTTGATAATATTGAATGCAATGCTCAGACCCAATCCGGTTCCCTCATCCTTGGTGGTGAAAAAGGGCTCGAAGATTTTCTCCTGAATGTCATGGGGAATGCCGTGGCCGTCATCGCTGATGCGAATGACATTGACCCGTTTCAGTGGCTCCACATACCGCTCCTCTTCGGAGATGACAATGCCACCTCCCCCCTTCATGGCTTCGCAGGCATTGATGATTATATTGACAATGACCTCTTTTAACTGTTCCGGATCCACCAGGGTCTCTTCAAGGGGTGATCTTCGGACAATCCTGACCCTGACATTGTAGGATTTGAGTCTCTGTTCCAGAAGATAGATCGCACTATCAACAACAATAGAGGGACTCATCTGTTTCACCACCAGCTTTGGGGGACGGGCAAACTCCAGAAAATTCTCCACGATTTTGTTGACCTGGGCAATCTCGCTGGAGATCACTTTGAAATCTTCCTGCTGGGATTCGGAAAAGGAGCAGGTTCGTCTTAAGGAAAAAAGACGCATTTTAACCGAAGTCAGGGGATTTCGGATACTGTGGGCGGTTCCGGCCGCAAGCTTTCCTATAAGGGCCATCTTTTCCGACTGCATGAGAGACTCCTGACTCCTTTGCAGGGCAAGATTTGTCTGTTCCGCATTCTCCATAAGGCCCATGACACTCTTTTTTAGAGCGGTCAGTTCATCCATGCCCCTTTCCGTACCCCCTTTTCCGTCAACCACCATGGCCAGTTTTCGTATGGGCCCCAGAATGTGACGGGCAAAGATGAAATTGACGAGGAGACTGAGCATAATGACACTGACAACACCCATCAAGGCAATGTATCGAAGTCCATTGGCTTCCTTCCGGCTGATCTCTATGGCCTTCTCAATTTTATCCTTATGAATGTCCTTAAACTCCTCGAACATATCCAGAATATCGAAAAACGAACGCCTGACCTCATGGTGCAGGGTAAGCCCCCATGACTTTCCGGCAGTATATAAAGCGATCACCTCATCCCTTTCAGCCGTGTATGTATGGTAGAGTCTTTCAATGGCGGCAATCTTATCCAGTTCAACGGGGTCTGAAATAAGGTTCTTAAGTATTTCCAGATTTTGATTAAATCTCTTTCTGTACTCGCCCAGTTGAACAATCCAGTCATGGTTTTTGTCTATCAGATAATAGGATACAAAACCTTTCTGATTGACCAGGGCACTTCCCAGGGCTTCCGTATATTTAAATATGGTGACATTTTTTCTTATTATTTCACTGAAAATTTTTTCGATCTTGTAAGTGTACCACACCATCAATACAGCACCTGTCAAGGTGATGCACAGAAGAATGGTGTTGACGATATAGACTCGATTTTTAAGACTCAGTCTGCCCGGGCATATATTGGGAATTTGCACAATAATTCTCAAAGGCTCATCATGGATAAAATATTGTCCATGGATTTCCGGGACATCCTTTCGATACCCGTATGCCATGGAATTCTATAATTATGCTGAAAATAATCGGGGAGTTATTCACCTGGGGAAAGGTGTTCCTGGATTATATGGAGAAGGGTCTTAATCACAACAGGTTTTTTCAAAATACAGGTTACAATGCCCCGGGCTTCCAGGCCGTTGGTGAGATTGTTGTCTCCAAAACCGGTACACATGATTATGGGAATATCCTGACGAAGGCTTCTGATCTTTTCCGAAAGCTCTTTGCCATTCATATCCGGCATTGTAAGATCGGTAAGGACAAGATCGAAATTATAGGGATTCTCCTGGAACAGGGTCAATGCCCGGGGACTCTCCATGCAGGATGTCACCCTGTAGCCGTTACGGGTCAAAATTTTGTTGATGAGAAGCACTATCTCCCTTTCGTCATCAATCAGCAAAATCCGTCCCCTTCCCCTCATAAGCAAAATTTCAGGGGAGGTATTACAGCTCATTTCCAAGTCAACCCCAGTTTTTTCCCCCGAAGTATCGGAAAATGCAGCCGGAAAATATATACGAAAAGTTGTGCCCTTATCCGGGTCACTCTCAACCAAAATCTCCCCGCCGTACCGTTTCACAATTCCATGGACCACCGAAAGACCTATGCCTGAACCCTTTTCAGGATGCTTTGTTGTAAAATAAGGCTCAAAAATACGTTTTGTTATC
The DNA here is from genome assembly GCA_015231465.1 of Desulfamplus sp. Lineage (GTDB taxonomy): Bacteria > Desulfobacterota > Desulfobacteria > Desulfobacterales > Desulfobacteraceae > Desulfamplus. Next base: position 2,465 of record JADGBO010000237.1, on the reverse strand, counting down.
TCCGGAGGAATGCCCACACCGGTATCGGAAACCTCCAGCATCACGAAGGCTCCTGGCTCCAGGGAGTAGATGTTTCGAATATCTTCACTGGAGAGTTCCACGTTTTCAAGGGTTATCTTCAAAATGCCGCTTCCGCCCTTCTCTTCAATGGCATGGTAGGCATTTGTACACAGGTTCATAATCACCTGATGCATATGAACGGCCTCGGCCATAACCGCTTTGCAGTTGCCGTGAATATTCTGGACTATTTTGATGGTCGAAGGAAGGGATGCCTTGAGCAATTTAACGGTCTCTTTAAGCAGGGGCTGCAATGACATGGGACCTGCCGCATCACTTTTTGTACGGCTGAATGAGAGTATCTGCTCTATGAGTTCCCTGGAGCGATGGACGGCACTGATGATACATCTTAAATATTCAAGGGTCTTGTCATCCCTGGTATCCATCATCATTAACTCAGCGTAACCCATTATGGGAAATAAAATATTGTTGAAATCATGGGCAATGCCCCCGGCAAGAATGCCCATGGCCTCCATCTTCTGGGCATGCATCACAAGCTCTTCAAGGCGGGCTTTATCCTTTTCAAATTTCAGTCTGGAGCTTATATCAGCCACTCCTATCACAACTCCGGCAGAGGGATGATCTGGTTCAAGAAAACTTCTTCTTATGGAGCAGTCAAGTACGGATTTATCCTGCTTTATCCATCTCGTAATGACGGTCACAAGTTCCGTTTCAGGGAAACTCGAGTAGAGGATATTGCCCACCCTGTCATACTCGGCATCATTTTCATAAAATATCCTGAAATCTTTTCCCATAATGTCATCCCTGCCATAACCTGTAAGCTTGCACAGGGTATCATTGACCCACTCTATTTTCCGATCCCTGCTGAGACAGATACCCAGGGGAGACGCATGGGTTATGGCCCTGAGTTTCTGCTCGCTTTTTTTCAGGTTCTCTTCAACGAGTTTTTGCTCTGTGCCGTCATTGAATACAGATGCCACCTCACCGGTGGGTATTTTGAAGAGGGAGTGTTCAATCCACAGGGTCAATCTGTCGCCGTCACACTCTTTTATGGTTATGATCCGAGGTTTGCCGGTTTCGTGAACTTCCCTTACAGGGAGAGATAGTTTATCAATGAACCCGGGAAGCCAGTCTTTGGCTTTATGTTCAGAATCGATGTTGTAAATTCGGCGGGCAGCATCGTTCAACTCGGTAATGATAAAATCATCCTTATCCATGTCGTATTTAAATATGGCAATGCCCACGGCAATGTTCCGGAAAATCACTCCGTATTTTTCATTATTCATGCTGTCTGCCTTAGATAAAGTGGAATCCCTTGAAAAATGGGATTTTTTTTTATATGAAAGTCCCCGTGGTTCAAGGACTTTCATCACTTCGATAATGGCACTCTCTACTGTGGCATGACCCGTAAGCATTACCACTTCCACCAGGGGATAGCTGTTCTTGATGGCTTTCAATGTCTCAATGCCGTCCATACCCGGCATTTTAACATCAAGAACCACGACCTCAATGGTGTGATCCTGCTGGAGAAAATCCAGTGCCTCCTGGCCGCTATATACGGCAGATACAGACAACTCCCTCTTTTCAAGACGTTTGGTCAGAGTATCAATAAATCCCTTTTCATCATCAACAAGAAGCAGTTTAATGTTATCCATGTGCAGTCTCCTTTAAAATTGCCTTTAAAATTGTACTATTAAAAAAAATTTACCGTAAAAAACGGTCATCCTCCATAAATTATGAATTACAGGCTTGCCATGGGAGCTTGGGTAAGTTAATTAAACCCAATTACTTATCCTTCTCATCTTGAAAGGGTATCCAGATACGGAACCTGGTACCCTCGCCGACCTCGCTGTAAACATCAATTTTTCCACCCATTTTCTGAACTATGCCGTAACATATGGAAAGTCCAAGTCCCGTGCCCTTCCCCACCGGCTTGGTTGTAAAGAAAGGATCGAATATACGATCAATGTTTTCTTTGGGAATGCCGGGACCGTTGTCCTCGATCACTATGACAACGTGATCCTTTTCAATGGTACTCAACTTTGTTTCAATGGCAACCCTTCCGCCTCTCTTGTCCATTGCATCTATGGCGTTGTTGATGAGATTGAGGATCACCTGCTGAAGTTCCGAGGGAGATATGTAAAGAGAGGGGATATCTTCCTGGAGGGATGTTTCAATGGTCACATTATTGTATTTGGCCATTTGTGCGGTAAGGGAGACAATCTCCCTGATTGCGTCGTTAAGATGTACGTCATTGACCGAGGAGTCGGTTTTCCTGGCAAAACTGAGCAGTTTATGTGTAATCTCCTTGCATCTGCGTCCCTGGGTATGAATCTGGGCCAGGGCTCTTTTGAACTCCTCAAGGTTGCCGGCCTGTTTAGGCTGTTTGTGGCCTTGATCATCGTTTGGTCCAATCCGTAGGGACAGATTCCATATCTGCCGCCCAT
>JADGBO010000236.1 GCA_015231465.1 Desulfamplus sp. | reverse complement strand
TGAATATGGAGTGATGGAAATTTTATTGTCTTGAAAAGGAGGCCGTCATGGGTGGCCATGCCCTGGAAAAAAATCAGATGACCCCTGATGAGTATCTTCAATTTGAACGCTGTTCAGAGATCAGGCATGAATATTTTAATGGCGAAATTTTTGCCATGACCGGAGGGAGTCTCAATCATAATCGCATCAGCAGAAATATTGTCAGACTCCTTGGCAATGAGCTTAAGGGTTCTCCCTGTGAAAACTTTGCAGGTGACATGAGGGTCAAGATTAAAGAAAATGGAAAATACACCTATCCGGATATTGTTGTTGCCTGTGGCAATATGGAGCTTGAAAATATAAATGGTGTTGAGACACTGCTTAACCCGATGGTCATCATGGAGATTCTTTCAAAATCCACGGAAGCCTATGATAGAGGTGAGAAGTTCAGGCACTTCCGGCTTATCCCGTCACTTCAGGAGTATATTCTTGTATCCCAGAACTGCTGCATGATTGAAAAATATGGCCGAGGTGACAGCGGTATCTGGCAGATATTCAATCCGTTTACTGATATGGATAGAATTGTGATAATAGACTCCATCAATTGTGAGTTGCTGATGTCGGAGATCTATTACCGGGTTGAGTTTGAAGCCTGATTTAAACACTGAATATACAATCAGGCATTTGTTGGTGATGCTATCTGTGGTATAAACGGACATTGCGGGATGATACCCAAGGCCACCCCGTATTATGAAAACCGGGGGATTTTAATGGTAAAAAATGAGAAATTATGACCCACGACTTGAAGTTATGACCCACGACTTGAAGTTATGACCCACGACTTGAAGTTATGACCCACGGCTTGAAGTTATGACCCACGACTTGAAGTTATGACCCACGACTTGAAGTTATAACCCACGACTTCAGGAGTGAAAATTAGATAAGGTAAACATGGAAAATATAGTTGGGGATAAATTTAAAACATTGGAATGGATGCTGGATGAAAGGGATTCAATAGGGGGCCGGGCATGGGAGATACTCATTCGGACCATACCTCATCCCATGTCCATTGTTTCCAGTGACTACCGTTACCTTGTGGTGAACGAAGCCTATGCCCGGGTTTACGGCAATGTGCCTGCAAAAATTGTAGGTCGTCCGGTAACGGATTTTATAAAACCGGAGTTCTTTGAACAGGAAATCCGGCCCCGCCTGGACCGTTGTCTCACAGGCGAGGCTGTCCGGTACGATATTCAGGTGGATTTTCCCGGAGCAGGCCTCTGCTGGATGGAAATGGAATACACCCCCTACCGTGATAAAGATAGTCGAATCATCGGAGTGGTCTCGCATGGCATGGACATCACCGAGCGTAAGCGGGCCGAGGAAGAACTCAGGAGATTCAAGGTTATTTCAGACAATGCGGTATACGGCAAAGCCATTGCCGATCTTCAAGGAAACCTGCTGTATGTAAACCGCTTCTTTGCCGAAATCCATGGTTACACTCCCGAGCAACTGATTGGGAAACCTCTCTCCATGTTTCACAGCCAGGAGCAAATGGAAGCTACTGATCTTCTCATTGCCTCCATTATGCAGGAGGGGGATTTCCCACCCACCACCGTCTGGCATTGCCACCAGGATGGCACGGAGTTCCCCATGTTGATGACTGGTGTCCTGATCAAGGACGATTACGGTAACCCCCAATGTATTGCTGCCTCGGCCATCGATATAACCGCCCATGAAAAAACCGAGGATGCCTTGCGGACGAGCGAAGAAAAGTACCGCCGCCTCTTCGAGACCATGACCCAGGGGGTGGTTTATCATTCATCCGATGGGGTAATCATCTCGGCAAACCCGGCCGCGGAAAGAATTCTTGGTCTCTCTTTTGAACAGATGCAAGGAAAAACATCCATGGACCCCCGGTGGAAAATGATCTTAGAGGATGGCACAGAGATTCCAGGCAAGGAACATCCGGCCATGATTGCCCTGCGTACCGGAGAGACTGTCGGGCCGGTAACCCGGGGTGTGTTTCATCCGGATAGGAACGCTTATGTCTGGCTCTCCATCACGGCCATTCCCCTGTACCGCACCGATGAAGATATCCCCTTTCAGGTTTATGCCACCTTTGAAGACATCACCGAGCGCAAGCAGGCAGAGGAAGAGCTGCGGAAAAGTAAAAGGAAGTTGCAACTAACTTTGGATGCCACGGCAGATGGTATTTGGTCTTGGAATTTCAAGACCAACGAACTCTATTTCAGCCCCAAATATTACAAGATGCTGGGCTATGAGCCGGATGAATTTCCTGCTGATTTTGACCATTGGCTTGACCTGATCCACCCCGATGACAGGAAAGGGGCCTTAGAGGTTGCCAACGCGTTTTTGAAAACAAAACCAGATTTATACGAAAATCAGTTTCGGCTTAGAACCAAAAGCGGGGATTATCGATGGGCCAGGACTGTTGCCAGGGTGGTTGAGAGGGATGAAAATGGTGATGTGGTTTATATGATCGGAAATCATGAGGACATTACTGCAAGAAAGCTGGCCCTGGATGCACTTATGGAAGAGCGGGAGCGTTTTGATCTTGCCATGGGGTCCGTCAATGACGGCCTTTGGGACTGGAACCTTAAAACGAACGAGATTTATTTCTCCCCTGTCTGGAAAAAACTGCTCGGTTATGAAGACCATGAAATCAAGAACGAGTTTTCCGCGTGGGAACGTTTGACCGACCCGAAAGATGTCAAGGTCTCCTGGGGAATACTGAACGAGGTACTTGAAGGCAAAAGAAAGAGTTTCAAGAACGAATTCAAAATGCTCCATAAGGATGGCCACTGGGTCGATATCCTTGCAAGGGCTAATGTTTTTTTCGATGAAAATGGTAAAGGGGAACGATGTATAGGCACACATGTCGATATCACTGAACGTAAAAAAATTGAAGAAGCATTGATGTTGAGCGAGGCAAAATTCAGGCTGGCATTCAAAACCAGCCCCGATTCCATAAACCTTAACAGGCTGGGGGACGGAGTTTACATCGACATCAATAAAGGCTTCACCAAAATAATGGGGTATCGTCCCGGGGAGGTTGTAGGCAAATCTTCACTTGAATTGAATATCTGGAATAATTTGCAGGACAGGAAAAAGCTTTTAGATGGACTGAATGAAAAAGGGTTCGTGGAAAACCTGGAAGCGGAATTCGTATCGAAAAGCGGAGATATAAAATATGGCCTCATGTCGGCTTCCGTGATAGAAGTTGGAGGCGAGAAAATGATTCTCTCCATAACCAGGGACATCACCGGACACAAGCATGCCGATGCCGAGCGGGATAAACTCCAGGCCCAGCTCACCCAGGCCCAGAAGATGGAGTCCGTGGGACGTCTGGCCGGAGGCGTGGCCCACGACTTTAACAACATGCTCAGCGTAATCCTCGGTAATACGGAAATGGCCATGGAGGGGATGACCCCGGAGGATCCGTTGTACAACAGTCTCAGCGATATTTCCTCGGCTGCCCGGCGCTCCGCCGACATAACCCGGCAACTGCTGGCCTTTGCCCGTAAACAGACCATCGCACCCAGGGTGCTTGACCTCAACGATACCATCGAGAGCATGCTCAAGATGCTTCGACGGCTCATCGGCGAGGATATTGACCTGGCGTGGCTGCCAGGAGCAGATATCTGGAAGGTCAAGATGGACCCGTCACAAGTGGATCAGATACTGGCCAATCTTTGCGTCAACGCCCGGGATGCCATCGCCGACGTGGGAAAGATCACCATAGAAACGGGCAACATAACCTTTGATTCCGCCTATTGTGAGGATCATCCTGGCTTTGTGACCGGTGACTTTATTCTGCTGGCGGTGAGTGATGACGGCTGCGGCATGAACCAGGAGACCCAGGCCAATCTCTTCGAGCCCTTTTTCACCACCAAGTCCGTGGACAAAGGCACCGGTCTTGGTCTGGCCACGGTGTACGGCATCGTTAAGCAAAATAACGGCTTCATCAATGTTTACAGCGAGCCGGGCCGGGGTTCGGTCTTCAAAATTTACCTCTCCCGATTTTTTAGCGATGAAGAGGCAGAGAAGGCCCTTCCCGGGGAAAAAGCAGCTTCCGGAGGAACGGAAACCATCCTGCTGGTGGAAGATGAAGCCGCCATTCTCAAAATGACCCGCATGATGCTGGAGAGGAAGGGTTATAACGTGGTGTCCGCAGCCACACCGGCAGAAGCCCTGAAAAAGGCAAAAGACCATTCCGGCTCCATTGATCTGCTCATGACCGATGTGGTAATGCCCGGGATGAATGGCCGGGACCTGGCCGGAAAGATATCTTCACTTTACCCGGGGATCAGGATTTTGTTCATGTCCGGCTACACCGCCAATGTCATTGCCCATCAGGGGGTACTGGACGAGGGGGTGGCATTTATCCAAAAACCTTTTTCCATGGCCGATTTGACGGAAAAGGTGCGGGATGTTCTGGATAACCCCCATGACCGGCACAACAAACCATGATAATATTTCAGCAAATCCATTCTTAAGGGCAGCCACAAGGGGAAAGAGATGTTCGGCGACATTGATATTATGAATGAAGATGAAAAAAACATTGAAGAACTCGAATTGCTGGATATTTTCGATATCACCGAGTTGGAAAGCATCAATAAATCCTTTGCTGATGCATGCGGTGTCGCATCCACCCTGGTGGATAAAACCGGTAAGCCCATTACACTTCCGGCCAATCACAGCCGTGTCTGTACTATTATTAGAAGCACACCTCTCGGGAGAGAACAGTGTCGCCGTTCTGCCCTTATACTGGGCAATAGATCAGTGGAACTGGGACATCCCTACTCCTCTTCCTGTTACGGAATCGGTTTTGTCGATGCCAGTGCCCCGATTGTTTTAAAAGGAAAACATCTTGGCAGTTGGCTCATCGGACAAGGGAATCTTTCTGATGTAAATGAAAAAAGGGTTGTGGAATATGCATTGGAAATCGGTGCCGACCATGCATTGATGCTTGAAGCTTTCAGAAGTATGACGAACATGCCGAGAGACGAGTTTGACAAAAAAGTCCAGTTTCTTTGGCATGTCACACAAAAGCTTTGCAATCACGCTTATTTGAATTTTAAACTCTCCAGATCACTTTTTCTTCTGAAAAAGTCCCAGTCTGAACTCCAGCAGCATCAAGAGGAACTTGAAAATATTGTGGATGAGCGTACGAATCATCTCAAGATTGCCATGGAAAAAATAAGGCATTTTTCCATTACTGACAATTTGACAGGCTGTTATAACAGGTTTTATATCTCGGAGAACCTGG
>JADGBO010000235.1 GCA_015231465.1 Desulfamplus sp. | reverse complement strand
AATAAACCTGTTCATATATCTCACTGCCTATTCATTATCCGGCTTGGCAACCGTACTGTAGGGGCAGCCCCCTGTGGCTGCCCTTGGGAACGGATATGCTCAAAGATTTTTCTGGAAGTCTATAGTAGTAAGTAGCTTTACAAATACCGTAGGAAATCAATATATCAGAATCAGAATTTTTTGCCTACAGTAAAAACCCGTTATCCACAAGTTTGAAGGAGAGACCATGTACCTTGTAACAGCTCAACAGATGCAGAACATCGACAAAACCACCATTGAGTCCTTTGGAATTCCAGGTGCGGTTCTCATGGAGAATGCCGGAAGGGGAGCCTTTGAGATGCTCATGAAAACCTTTCCAGATATCCCATCCCGACGGGTCTGCGTCCTGGCAGGTTCCGGGAACAACGGCGGAGACGGCTTTGTCATTGCCCGCTATCTTCTGGAAAAAGGGATAGATACCACCACCTTTATACTCTGTGAAAAAAAGAGAGTTACCGGCGATGCCGCATTGAATCTTGGCCTTCTTGAAAAACTTATTGCAGCAGGGCATGGAAATTCAAGGGAGATATGCCTGGAAATTACGACACCGGAAATTTTCCATGCCATGAAATCGAAAATGGCATGCCACGATATTTTCATTGATGCCATCCTGGGCACCGGCCTCAAAAGCATTGTCCGGGGCATCTACAAGGATGTCATAGATATGGTGAACAGCCTTGGCACCCGGGTTTTCGGTGTGGATATACCATCGGGACTCAATGCCGACACCGGAAAGCCCATGGGAACATGCATACGTGCGTCTGCCACGGCCACCTTTGCCTTTGCCAAGATCGGGCATATGCTCCATCCAGGAAAGGATATGTGCGGCAAATTGGAGATCGTTGACATAGGCATTCCTGGTTTCATAGCCGAGGATGAAGGGATAAAGACCCGCCTCATGGACAAAGGGATGATAGGTCCTCTGTTTCGGCCCCGGAACGCCGATGCCCACAAAGGCACCTTTGGCCATCTTCTCGTGATAGCCGGTTCTGCCGGAAAAACAGGAGCGGCAGCCCTGGCATGCAACAGTGCCATGGCCTGCGGCACAGGACTTGTAACCCTTGGGGTGCCCGGCAGCATCAACCCGGCCATGGAACCCCAGGTGACCGAAACCATGACCCTTCCCCTGGCCGAAAGCCTCCGGTTTCCAGGCACCCTCTCCCCCTCCTCCCTGGGGGAGATAATCCATACCGCCCAAGGGAAAAGTGCCCTGGCCATAGGGCCCGGGCTTGGCCTGACACCGGATACCATAAAGCTTGTCAGGGACCTTGTAACCCATGAAGCCATTGAGGATATCCCTTTGATTATAGATGCCGATGCCCTGAATGCCCTCTCTAATGCCGGCCCGGGCATACTCAAAGGGAGAAGGGGCACTGTCATCATAACACCCCATCCTGGAGAAATGGCAAGGCTCACAGGCAGAACACCCGGCGAGATACAAGCCCGCCGCATGGACCTGGCCCGGGACTTTGCATATGAATTTCAGGTTACGGTTGTTTTGAAGGGTGCAGGAACCATAGTTGCACTTCCTGATAAGAAGGTATATATCTGTCCCGCGGGAAATCCTGGTATGGCATCCGGCGGCATGGGAGATACCTTAACCGGAATGGTGGCCGGATTTGCAGCCCAGGGATTTTCCATGGAAGATGCCTGTGTGGCCGGAGTTTACCTCCATGGCCTGGCCGGGGATATGCTGGCAAAAACCCGGGGAAACTTTGGATTCACGGCTTCAAATCTCATTGGCATAATACCTGAAACCATCTACGGATGTATCAACAATTTAATAATTCAATAAGTTAGTAATTGGGTTTAATTAACTTACCCAAGCTCCCATGGCAAGCCTGTAATAAGTGGCTGGGGATGAGATGAATGGGCAAGTTATTAAAAATCAATTCCTTACTCTGCTACGCTACCTGGTAAGTTTCTTCAAATCCACTTCGGTTTGAAATTCAATAACAGAGGTCGTTACTCGCCTACCCTGGGAGGGACAGCGGTTTTCCGCACCAAATTTTTTATGAAAAAAACAATCCACAGCCAAAGCCACGAAGAGACCCTTGGCATTGCAATGGAACTCGGCAAAAAAGTGACGGCCAGTGTGGCCATTGCCCTGCATGGAGATGTGGGAACAGGCAAAACCACCTTTGCCCAGGGTTTTGCCAGGGGCTTTGATGTACCCGCTGGCTACTATGTCACAAGCCCCACATACAATATCATCAATGAGTATCCGGGGAGACTCCGGCTCCATCACATGGACCTCTACCGTCTGGGATCCCCTGACGAACTTGAACATCTCGGCATGGATGACATAATTGCCTCCGGGTCTGTGATAATGGTGGAGTGGCCCCGGATACTCATGGAGTATAACGGGATTCTCTCCTTTGATCTCCACGTCCGTCTGGAAACCGATGGACTGTGCAGCAGGGAGATAACTTTCATTACATCTGGACTTGAAGGGGAAAATCTGTTAAAGAGCCTCTTCTGTTAAGAGCAAACCGTCATGATTACGTCACAATCAACCCATAACATTGAAATGTGATTCATTTTTACGGTGAAATTTCAACCCCCCAAACTGTTTCCAGGAGCAGCTATGGCATTGAAAGTCCAGAAATTCGGCGGAACATCGGTTGCTGACATCCAGAGGATCAGACATGTCGCCGATAGAGTAACAAAAAATTATGACCAGGGTGACCGCATTGTGGTGGTACTCTCGGCCATGGCAGGAGTAACCGACAATCTAATATCACTTGCACAATCAGCCTCTGCCAATCCAGATTCCCGGGAGCTTGACGTGCTTCTCGCCACAGGGGAGCAGACCACAGCCGCACTCATGGCCATGATACTCAAAGACAGGGGCTATCCAGCCACATCCCTTCTCGGCTTCCAGGCCGGAATCATAACGGATCACAGTGCCGGCAAGGCCCGGATCCTGGACATAGAGTCGGACCGGATAACATCACTTATTGCTAAGGGACATATAGTTGTTGTGGCAGGCTTCCAGGGTAGGGATGCCCACGGCAACATCACCACCCTGGGCCGGGGCGGCTCGGACACATCCGCGGTTGCCATTGCATCTGCCGTACATGCCGATGTGTGTGAAATATATACAGATGTTGATGGTGTTTACACCACTGACCCGAGGATATGCAGCAAAGCACGAAAAATCAGCAGGATTTCATATGAAGAGATGCTTGAAATGGCCATACTCGGTGCAAAGGTTCTCCAGATACGCTCTGTGGAGTTTGCCAAAAAATATAATGTACCGGTGCATGTAAGGTCATCATTTAACGAGGAGGAAGGAACCATGGTTGTCAATGAGAGTGCTGACATGGAGAGCGTTGTTGTATCCGGAGTGACTTGTGACAAAAACGAGGCCAGAATCACCCTGAAAAAAGTTCCGGATCAGCCCGGGATCTCGGCAAAAATATTTGGAGCCATTGCAGATGCCAATATCATGGTGGATATGATCATACAAAATACCCGATCCGGCGGAGAGACAGACGTCACATTCACGGTTACGAAAAGCGATTTCAAAAAAGCGTGTGAAATCTCGGAAATCGTGGCAAAGGAGATAGGAGCAACAGAGGTTCTCACTGCTGAACACATTGCCAAGGTGTCTGTTATAGGACTGGGCATGAAGAGCAATTCCGGAGTTGCAGCCACAATGTTCAAGGCCCTGGCATCGGAAAACATAAACATCCGCCTCATAAGCACCTCCGAGATTCGGATATCCTGCGTCATTGAAGCCAAATATGCAGAACTTGCGGTAAGGGTACTCCATACGGCCTTCGGCCTGGACATGGAGGAGGCTCCCTGCATGGGCTGAACAATAATCAATTAAGAAGAGATATAGACTTCCAGAAAAATATTTAAGCAAATCCATTCCCAAGGGCAGCCACAGGGGGCTGCCCCTGTAGTACGGTTGCAAATTTTATTTATATGAAAGTCCGCATATTTTAAGGCTCCCGGGACTTTCATGCTTCGATTGTGGCGGTGGTACCGCCATGGTGGTTATCTGGAAAACTATATTATCAAAGTTCATCTATCTCCCGGGCAATCCTTCGGGCAGCTTCACAGGGATCATGGGCCGTTTTTATAGGCCTTCCCACCACAATGAGATCCGCTCCGGCATTTACAGCCATGGCCGGGGTGGTGATCCTCTTCTGGTCATCTCCTTTGACGACTGACCAGGCAGGCCTGATTCCAGGGGTGACAACCAGAAAATCCCTGCCGAAACGTGATTTAACCCTTTGTGCTTCATCACCGGAGCAGACCACACCCCGACATCCTGCATCATAGGCCATTTGGGCCCTGTCCATGACCAATGACGGCACATCCCGGACATATCTCTCCTGAAACCCCATATCCCCAAGGGCTTCGGCATCGTTATCCGTGAGCAAAGTCACCCCGAGAATCCCTGCTCCAGAAACCCCTGCCCCAGATATCCTTGCTCCAGAAACCCCTGCCTCAGATATCCTTGCTCCAGAAACCCCTGCCTCAGATATCCTTGCTCCAGAAACCCCTGCCCCAGATATCCTTGATCCAGGAATCCCTGCTCCAGTCAGCCCGCCGGAAACCCGGCTGACCCTTCCCCCTTTCACCGCCATCTCCAGCATCCGGCGTGAAGATGAGCAGTGAACCGTTATCAAATCCGCACCAAGTGCGGCCCCACGCTCCACTGCCCTTCTGACGGTCATTGAAATATCATGAAATTTGAGATCAAGGAAAATTCCGGCATCGGTAAGAGCTCTGACACTTTTAACTATATCAGGGCCGCACTGGACAAAAAGTTCCAGACCGATCTTGAACATACCCACATACCCGTCAAGGAGCCTGACATAGGCAACGGCCTCTTCCCTGGAGGGGAAATCCAGGGCAAATACAATATAATCTTTTCCACTTTTCATAATTTATCCATATCTCCCGTTGTTTTTGTGTGTATCCTGTCATCGTAGGAAGCGACCTTAAATAACTTGCCCATTTACCTCACCCCACAACCCCCTCTACATGAATGGAGAGGGGGAGAATGGCTAAATTATTTCGTTCCTAAAACAAACTCAAATCCCCCATGAAACCTTGAAGCACACCGGCCCTATTTTATTTTTTCCCACCCAAGATGGACAATGTTACGCTCCTGGGAGCTGAACTCCATGGCAATGAGGGTTATGGCTTTGGAATCGGCCATGTACTTTTCGTGGTATCCCATCCCTTTGAGCTGCTCCATGGCACCCTTGCCATCCACCTTGAACTCAAATA
>JADGBO010000234.1:3946-5351 GCA_015231465.1 Desulfamplus sp. | reverse complement strand
TCTGGAGACTGCCCTGGGATATGATACCGCCCGGACCTGGTATCTTGATACAAAAATCGGGGACAACAATTTTATGGGCCGGGAGATAGACGCATGGGCAGGTGCCAAAGTAAGCGGCATTGGTTACCGGGGAGAAACAGGTGTGGCCCAACCCCTTCTCTGGAACACCTCCATCAACGGCACTTTAAACCTCTATCTGGAGGACAAGGAGGAGATCAACGCGAAATTCGGCACAAAATCCTTTGGTGTCGAGGCCGGATTTACAATGCCCATATGGTTAGATGGAACTTTTGCAGGACTGACATTGAAATACGAAAATCGAAATACTTACGGGGATGTCTCCTTAGAAGAGCAGGAGGCTCGAAATATCCTTGTCACCTCCCTGGCCATCTCCCACGACTCCAGGGACTCATCAATGCGGCCCTCAAAGGGTTTTTTCTCGGCACTGGGATTGGATATCTTCACAGGCTTTGACAATGATCTTGACCGTTTCCTGAAATACAGAGCCGATTTTAGAAAATATCTCTCCCCCATGGAACATGTGACATTTGCCCTGCGGACCCGTTTTGGATATATCCAGCCCTTTGGTGACGGCGACAGCATTGCCGAAGATCAGTTATTTTTCCTTGGCGGGACCTCGGATGTCCGGGGATTCAAGGAGAACATGCTGCTCCATGATTACATGGACAGCCCGGCCGGGGGACTTACCAGCATCAACGGCTCCATAGAGGCCAGAATTGAACTCCCGGCCCAGTTTGAACTCAACTGTTTCATAGACACCGGACGTCTGGACCGGCTATATCGAAGATATGGCTCCGGAGGAGACTCAGAGTCTTCATCCAGGGGCTTCAGGTCATCCGTTGGTGCGGGATTGCGTTACATAACCCCCATCGGCCCGGTGGGTCTGCTCTACGGGCATAAACTCGATCCCGATGACGGTGAGGATGCCGGCAGGATTCATTTAAGTGTCGGATATACTTTTTAGTAATTGGGTTTAATTAAGGAATGCGTTGGAAATATCCTGCCCATTTCAGGAAAGGGAGCCTTGGATGGCGGTGTATTCCTGTTTCACAAATGGGAATGTTATTTAAGCCTTATTCCTAAGTAATTGGGTTTAATTAACTTACCCAGGCTCCCATGGCAAGCCTGTAACAGGTGGCTGGGGATGAGATGAATGGGCAAGTTATTAAAAATCAATTCATTAGGAATGGACGGAATTTCTATTCCAGACCTCCTCACTTCTTTCGCTCGGCAATTCTCTCACTTATTTTAGCTGCCTGGTCCTTGTCAACATTCTCAAGTATTTTTGATGCCTTTCTGTCGGCTATCCTGGAAAGTATCTCACTGGCAACCTTGATATCCATTTTAGTGAAAACCTCGCCGGCACTTTCGGGTTCCATCTTGG
>JADGBO010000234.1:0-3904 GCA_015231465.1 Desulfamplus sp. | reverse complement strand
TGGGTCATTTTTTTCTAAAACTCTTCCTCCCGAGCCTTCTCCTCGGCCAGCTCCTGGTCACTTTTGACCTGCTGGATCCGGGCAAGGTCATCTTGTATCTGTTTTTTGAGGGCATCAAGCTTTTCAAGGCTCTCATCCAGCTCCTCCTTGAACTTTTCAAGGGACTTTCTCTCCCTTTTCAAAGCTTCCTCTTCGGCCATTAAAGCCTTTTTTTTATCCTCAAGCCCCATGAGAACGACCTCAGCGGGATCGGGACATTTGGGACAGGGATCACTATTTTCATGGCCCCCGGCACCACTTCCGTACCCCCCGAAGAGCTGTCTCGGGAAGAGCTGTCCTGCCCCCGGTCCGAGGCAAAAACCCGGGATGCCATGGAAAAAAAAGATGGAATATCTCCGTCTAATATTGTTCTGAAACCCGGAAAAAAAGTGAATATAAAGACCAGACAAAAAACAGGCACAAGTAAAGTCAAAATACCGGACAATCTAAGATAGCTCATTCTAAGATAAATCATTCTAAGATAGATCATTGGAAACCTCCCTTGCTTTTTTTAACGACGAGATGTCATCCATTGTTTTCTGCTCCTCTGCAAGCATCTCCTCAATGTATGAGGTCCTCTGCTTCTCCCGGAGCCGCTCGATGATCTTCCTGTCAACGCTTTTATCCGTAAGGGCCTTCTGCTTCAGGGAAAGGGTCTGCTGCAACCGGATATGTTCCTGCTCCTTGAGCTTTATATCATCGTCCAGGGAGTCGAGATATTCGTTGTACTGACGGAAAAGAGCGGAAGAGATGCCTTTTACGGTCTCATCTTCCACCTGCCGGGCAAGAAGATCAAGATCACGTTTCATATCTGCAATCATCTTTTCACACTCATTAACATCCATCAAGGCTTTCATGGCCTCCTGGCGGGCAAGGGTCTCAAGGTGTCTTCGGTACTTAAGTACGGACTGAAGCTTAAATGTGAATTTTTTCACGTAGGCCTACCTTCTCTTACTGAGGGCAACAACAAATTCCGTATTGCTCCGGATGCAATGGGTGAACTTTTTCACGTATGCCTACCTTCTCTTACCCTTGGGAGGTGCCTGGGCCGCCTGCTGGAGTACCTGGCTCAACTGGGCAACACCCATCTCAAAGGGTATCCGGCGGTTCATGTCCTGGCGAAGAAATCCGTTGATGGCCGGCATCAGCCTTTTTGCCAGGTCTATTTTGGGGTTGGAGCCGTCAACGTAGGCACCGATGGCAATCATGTCTTCGGCCTCTTTATAGGTTGCCATTATCTCAATGGCCTGCTGTCTGAGACTTATGTGATCCGGTTTTGCAACATCCCTGAATACCCTGGATGCACTGGCAAGGACATCAATGGCCGGATAATGCCCCCGGTTTGCCAGATCCCTGGAGAGTACAATATGGCCGTCAACAATGGAACGCACCGTATCACCCACGGGATCGTTAAGATCATCACCCTCCACCAGAACCGTATAGATACCCGTAATGGATCCGCTGCCCTCAACATAGCCCACCCGTTCGAGAAGTACGGGGATCTGGACAAAAAATGACGGAGTATAACCCCTGGATGTGGGGGGCTCCCCGGCAGCCAGCCCAACATCCCGGGAAGACATGGCAAACCTGGTGATGGAATCCACAATGAGAAGCACATGCTTTCCCTGGTCCCTGAAATATTCGGCAATGGTGGTGGCAAGGTAGGCACCCCGCATTCTTATCAACGGTGGCATGTCCGAGGTGGCGGCAACCACCACGGCTGTTTTCATCCCCTCTTCTCCCAGGGTATGATTGACAAAATCCTTAACCTCCCTCCCCCGCTCCCCTATGAGTCCGATAACTGTGACATCCGCGGTGGTATGTTTTGTCATCATTCCCATGAGAACACTTTTCCCCACCCCGGAACCGGCCATGATGGCCACCCTCTGGCCCCGGCCCAGGGTGATCATGATATTTATGGCCGAGATACCCACATCAATGGGTTCATCAATGGATTTTCTCTCCATGGGGTTTATGGGTTTTCCATAAAGGGAGTATTTGGCCGAGGTTCCCAGGGGACCCTTGCCGTCGATGGCACTACCCATGCCATCAATGACCCGGCCAAGGAGACCGTCTCCCACATCGGCCATGGGAAGGGAGGCAATGGGGACAATCCTGCTGCCTGGCCCTATGCCCCTTAAATCGCCATAGGGCATGAGCAGAACCTTCTCATCCCGGAAACCTATGACCTCTGCCCTGATCTCTCCGCCATGGTCATTCCTTATGGCACAAAGGCTGCCGATGCCCAGACCCAGGCCGTCGCCCTCGGCAATGAGGCCGATGACCTTTGTAATTCTACCCTCGGGTTTTACGGTGATGCATGCATCAACGGCATCACTGTAATTATCCCAGTTAATCGCCATTATCCCCCGCCTTTCTGATTTGAAGTGCCTGATCCCAATTAAGTGTCCCGCTTTATGGCGGTAGCCTAATATATCCCTGTTTCAAGTTTTGAAATGAACTATCTGCCATGGGCTGCCTTAATACTCGACACAACGGCCTCAAGTCTGGATTCGATATCCGTGGCCACCTTTGCCTTGGAGGACTCAATCTTGCATCCCCCACGGTTTACCGCTGGATTGGAGATTACAGAAACGCTCTTGAGGGACTTGAATCTTTCAAATAAATCATCCTTTACCATCTCAATGTACTCATAATCATCCGGAGAGATGTTAAGGACAATATCTTCAGGTTCCGGCATTGCCGAAAGTGCATGGAAAACAGACTCCTTTACGATATCTTCAGATATATCCACCCTGGCAAAGATAACTTTTTCAGCAATTTTACAGATCAGGGAGAGTATCTGCTCCTCCTGCCTGCCCACCATATCCTGCCATGCCCGATCAGCTTTCAGGCATATATCTTCAAGGGACGAGATCAGCTCCAGGGCCTTGGCATCACTCACCATTCTGCCGTCGTTCTCACCTTTTTCAAAGCCGGCATCATAGCCTGCCTGCTCTCCCTTCTCCAAGCCCTCATTGTAACCCTCTTCCCTGCCCTGCTCGAAGCCTTCTCTCCTGCCCAGATCCAGGCCTTCCTGCCTGCCCTTCTCCAAACCCTCCTGGCTGCCCTTTTCAAAACCGGCACTCCATCCGTCTTGAAATTTTTTTTCCCGGGGTCCCTGCATGTCGGCATCAATGTTATCAGTTTTAAGGTCAGTTTCAGGACCACTGTCATGTCCGGATGATTTCGATGAATGTCCAGATGATTTCGATGAATGTGCGGATGATTTCGATGCAGGGCCGGAAGATTTTGATGAATTCTCCTGTGGTTCCAATGATTGCCCTGGGGATTGGGAAGGCCCCCTGTCTTCCGGAGATATATCTGCTGGAGGCATTTCACGGTTGCGGGCCTGGCCTTCCCGGCCGTCAACATTAAAGGGAACGAACTCGGAATAGGCATCGCTTTGGTTTTTTCCATGGACATTGAAGGGTATAAACTCATCCCTGCCTTTCCCGGAGGCACCGGGTCCACCTTCCCCGGAACCGCCGGATATACCCTCACCGGAATCGCCGGATATACCCTCCCCGGAATCGCCGGAACCTCCCTCCCCCGGGTCGCTGGAGTAGCTGTCAGGTTCATATATGCGTTTAAATGGATCATTCCTCTCCTGTTCATCGGGTTCATAAAGAATTTGAAACCCACTACCCGGCTCTTCTCCTGAAATTAGAGGTTTCTCCTTCCCCATCTGTTGAATTCCGTGAATATTCCAGGGGATAAATTCATCACTTTCATCACTGCTTCTCTTTTTATCATTGGACAGGGACATATTACTTTTCCATTTCAGCCATGAGTTCAGCAATAAATTAGTGATTACTGACTACTGATTACCATAGACTTCCAGAAAAATATTTTATCAAATCCT
>JADGBO010000233.1 GCA_015231465.1 Desulfamplus sp. | reverse complement strand
GAACTGCTGAAGAGACATGGGGCGAAGGGAGTCTTGATGTCGGGAAGCGGATCGACGGTTTTCGGATTGTTTTCCGATTTGCAAACGGCGCGAGATGCTTGTTCCATACGGCGGGAAAATAAAGAGTGGCGGATACATTTGGGAAGAATGCCGATATGATTGCAAAAAATTATATCGGCTTTTGCGCTGGGGCGTCGTCAAGCGGTAAGACACAGGATTTTGATTCCTGCATTCGGAGGTTCGAATCCTCCCGCCCCAGCCATAACATAAAAAATAGAGCGGGTGAGCCATCCCCATGCCGGAAGGCTGTATATCCGTTTTGATTAAAAGAGATGATGATATGAGCTCGATGTCAATCTTTTCAGGGAACTCGAATCCGATCCTTGCCGGTAAAATTGCAGACTATATTGCAAAGCCCCTGGGCCGCTCAAAAATTAACCGTTTCAGTGACGGCGAGATACAGGTTGAGATAAACGAGAATGTAAGGAGACAGGAGTGTTTTGTCATTCAGTCCACCTGCAATCCTGTCAATGACACAATCATGGAGCTGCTGCTCATGATTGATGCCCTGAAGCGTTCCTCTGCAAGCTACATAACAGCGGTGATTCCATACTATGGCTATGCCCGCCAGGACAAAAAGGTACTGCCGAGGGTACCCATAAGTGCAAAGCTGGTGGCCGACATCCTCACCGGCACCGGTGTAAACCGACTGATCACCATTGATCTCCATGCCGGCCAAATACAGGGTTTTTTTAATATTCCCGTGGATAATCTCTATGCGGCACCGGTAATTCTCGATTACATTAAAACTACCTTTTCCAATGATCTGGTGGTAGTATCACCAGATGCAGGAGGTGTCGAAAGGGCAAGGGCCTTTGCCAAGCGTCTCCATGCCGGCCTTGCCATAGTGGATAAAAGAAGGAGTGCCCCGAACAAGGCCAAAGCCATGGCCATCATTGGAGATGTTGAAAACAAGGCAGCCATTATCCTTGACGACATGGTGGATACCGCCGGAACATTGACCGAGGCCGCCGGTGTCATTGTCACAAAGGGAGCCAAATCTGTCCATGCCTGCTGTACCCATGCGGTCCTGTCCGGGAATGCCGTTGAAAAAATTGAGCAGTCATCCCTGGAAACCCTGACTGTAACCGATACCATTCCCCTTTCTGAAAAAGCCCAGTCATGCAGTAAAATAAAGGTGCTTTCCATTGCAAATCTTGTTGGGGAAGCCATTATAAGAAGTTACAGAGGGGATTCTGTAAACTGTCTTTTTGTATAGAACACCCATGCCCTGGCGGGCACAACGAAAAAATTGGTGATGATAACCATTTGACTGCCCCATACTGTCCGTTCCGTATGGGGCATAATAAATTATGAATGAGGAAAATAAATTGGAACTTATTGATTTAAAAGCTGAAATAAGAAAAAGCAGCGGCAAGATAGCTGCCAGGGCACTTAGAAAGAGTAATTCACTGCCTGCTGTTGTTTACGGAGGAAAAAACGAGCCTTTGTCCCTCTCTTTGAATACCTATGAATTTTCAGAGATTATAAGAAAAAACGGTTCAAGCGGTATCTTCATCAATCTGCGGGTAAATGGAGATGTGAAGCCCCTGAGAACAGTTATCCTTAAAGAAGTTCAGATGGATACATTCAAAATTAACTATCTCCATGCTGATTTCCATGAAATTGATATGGACGACAAAGTTTCCATCATGGTTCCTGTGGAGACTGCCGGAGAGTCCCCCGGGGTCAAGGGAGGCGGGCTTCTCCAGGTTATTCGAAGGGAGCTGGAGCTGTGGTGCCGGCCGGCAGATGTACCGGAGAGCATTGTTGTGGATGTTTCTTCCCTTAATGTGGGAGATTCGGTTCACGTTGAAGATATTACGGTGAGTGATGAGATTGAGATACCCCATGAGGTTAATTTTACCGTCATTACCGTCATTCCTCCCACCACTTCGAAATCCGATACAGATGAAGAGATTGAAGATGACATTGAAGGTGGCATTGAAGATAGGGCTGGCGGAGCCTGATCAGGAATGCCCCTGAAAGAGATTTACATGATAACGGGTCTTGGAAATCCCGGCAGGGATTATCTTAGGACCCGTCATAATATGGGATTCCTTGCAGTGGATGAACTTGCCCGTCGTCATGGCCTTGCCTTTTCGAGATCTCGTTTTGATTCCGAGATGGTCAAAGGAAGGATTGACGGTGCAGATATCCTGCTGGTAAAGCCTTGTTCTTACATGAATCGAAGCGGATTTCCGGTCCGGAAAATTTCAGATTATTATAATATTGACCCCTCCAATATAATTGTGCTTCATGATGACCTTGATCTGCCCTTTGGCCGTCTCATGGTGGTAAAAGGCCGGGGCCACGGCGGACATAACGGAATAAGGTCAATCATTGAGATGCTGGGCACCAGAGATTTCATAAGGGTTCGTGCAGGTATTGGACATCCCGATGAATCCTGTGACAAAAGTCGTGACGTAACAGGCCATGTCCTGGGAAACTTCTCCAAAGAGGAGATCGGCAGCTTGGACGGCTTCATAGCCGGTACTGCCGATGCATGTGAGCTGATTATCTCCAAAGGTGTGGTTTCGGCAATGAACAGCGTAAACCAATCTCAATAATCCCCCGGATTTTTTAAAACCTCCTTTCTCAAACCGCCCTGGATTTTCCATGGAAAACCCTCTCCTGCTTTTTTGTTTGATAACAATATGGGCTTGTGATATATTAAACGAATAACAGCAATATTGTTTGGTGAATAATCACAACGAAATATGGTGTTTAACAATAGGGGGAATTCATAATGACAGTTGCTCGCAAAGCCGGAAAAAAATCATTTAGCAAAGGAGATCTGGCTGTCTATCCTGCACATGGGGTAGGTTGCATTGAATCCATTGAGAGCAAAGAGATCAATGGTGAAAACATGAACTTCTATATGATGAAGATCATCGAAAATGGAATGGTTATAATGATTCCCACGTCAAATGTAGATTCCGTGGGACTTAGGGAGGTCATTCCTGAAAATGAGATACCCCGGGTTTATAAAGTAATGCAGGAAAAATCCCACAATTCCGACAATCAGACCTGGAATCGACGTTATCGTGAATATATGGACAAGATAAAAACCGGCTCCATATATGATGTGGCAGAAGTTTTCAGGGATCTTTTTCAGTTGAAGCTTGAAAAGGATTTATCTTTTGGAGAGCGAAAGCTTCTTGATACTGCCCAGAATCTTCTTGTCCAGGAACTTTCCATGGCAAAATCCGTTGATGAACAAGATATGAGAATTGAGATAGAGAATCTTTTTGCCAATTGAAAACGAGCTTCTGTTTATAAAAATGGCGTAAAAACCCCTATCCTTGTGTGTCTAAAAACCCCCTATTCTTGGGTGTCTAAAAACCAATTTGATGCACAAACCGTGATTATGTAGAGACGCAATGCTATTGCGTCTCTACTGTTTAAATCGGCAGTTTGCTTTTTTAAGATGGTGTTTGTCTCATTCAGACAATCTCGGAAATCGGGCAGTTAAAGCTCTGGACAAGCAATTAAACTGTCGATTTTGATTAGATGTGAAGGATTAAAAAGCCAATTAATCATTATCCATGCCCCCTGCCAGTACCTTTCGGGGTTTTATGCCGTCCGAAGGTCCCACAACTCCCCGCTTTTCCATAATGTCAATGATTCTTGCTGCCCTGTTGTAGCCCACACGAAGGGCTCGCTGTATGCCTGATATGGATGCCTGGCGGGTCATGACCACAAATTCCAGGGCTTCATTGTACTTCTCGTCGTATTCGTCATCCATGGTATCCTGGTCCATCTCTTCAGGCTCCTGTTCGGTAATTACATCAAAAATATAATTTGGCTTTCTCTGCTCTTTTATAAAGCTTGTTATACTGAAAAGTTCACTTTCAGAGAGGTATGTGCCATGCACCCTTGTAAGTCGTGCTGTTCCCGGCGGAACAAAGAGCATGTCTCCGTTGCCGAGAAGGGTTTCGGCACCGTTGGAGTCAATAATTGTTCGGGAATCTGTTTTTGAAGAGACCTGAAAGGAGATACGGGTGGGGAAATTGGCTTTGATGATACCGGTGAGAACATCCACAGAGGGCCTCTGGGTGGCCAGGATGAGGTGTATGCCGGCTGCCCTGGCCATCTGGGCCAGGCGGGTAAGGGAGAGTTCAATATCCCTGGATGCGGTCATCATCAAGTCTGCCAGCTCATCAATTATAACAACTATGAAAGGAAGAGTTTCAAGGGGTTCATCTTCATCGTCGTATCCGGAAGCATCCATGGCAGATACCTTGTTGTTATACTGTTCAATATTTCTGACCTGGAAACGGGCAAGAAGATTATATCTTCGGTCCATCTCCCTCACCATCCACTGAAGGGCTATGTTGGCTTTTTTCATATCTGTTATGACCGGTGTAAGCAGATGGGGAATATCATTGTAAAAAGAGAGTTCAATTCTTTTAGGGTCAATCATGAGAAATTTGACTTCATCCGGTGATGATTTATAGAGGATACTTGTTATCATGGCATTCAACCCGACACTTTTACCGGTTCCCGTGGCACCGGCAATGAGCAGATGGGGCATCTTGTCAAGCTCCACAACAACCGGATTGCCGATTATATCTTTGCCAAGACATATGGGAACCTTGGATTTGCTGTTTACAAAATCCTCTGAAGTAACAATGTCAATGAAGGGTACAAGGCTTTTTTTAAGGTTTGGAATTTCTATGCCCATGACATCCTTTCCAGGTATGGGGGCAACGATTCGGATGCTGAAGGCACTCAGGGCCAGGGCCAGGTCGTCAGCAAGGTTGACGATTTTGCTTATTTTTATTCCTGGATCCGGTTTGTACTCAAAGGTTGTTATGACCGGACCCGGAGAGACTCCCATCACTTCCCCTTTTATGCCGAAATATCCAAGTTTTTTCTCCAGCAGCTCGGCATCCCTGCGGATGCGCTGCTGATCAACTTCTGTTTTATTGGCGGTATTTTGTAAAAATGAGAGAAGGGGCAATTGATATTTTCCCGGGGTGGATGGCGGGGATGGACTTGACGGAGCAGGCCGCCTGTCCGGAAGGTTTATTGTAAACGATGGAATGCCGGCGGGCCTGTAATTATCATGGGACATTATCCCGGGTTGAATAAGGGATTCGGCAGATTGGGTTGTCCGAGGTATAGGTTCCGCTGCCGGGGCAGTAGTTTCAGGTGCCGGGGCAGTAGTTTCCGGTGCCGGGGCAGCAGTTTCCAGTGCCGGGGCAGCAATTTCTGGTGCCTGGGCAGTAGTTTCAGGTGCCGGGGCAATAGTTTCCGGAGCAGGAGTTGCCTGGGGTAGCCCGGGCC
>JADGBO010000232.1 GCA_015231465.1 Desulfamplus sp. | reverse complement strand
CACGATAAGGCTGTTTATCTCAAAAAAGAGCTTGAATCGGCAGGATTTTCAGTGCCTTTCACTACTCCATTTTTCAACGAGTTTGTGGTGGACACCTCGGATGGTGCCGGTGATGGTTCTAAGTTCAAGGCAAAAAGGGAGGCTTTGAAGAAAAAGGGAATCGTTGCCGGCCTCAATATTGAAAAGTACTATCCAGAACTGAAAAATCACTATCTATTCTGCGTAACCGAAGTTTTTTCAAAAAGTGATATGGATACAGTGGTCCGGGAGGTGAAATAATGGAAAATTCAACTGATACTCCAATGGCAAAGGGAAAAGCCACGTCCGGCCTCATCTTCAACGAGAAATTTCTCTGGGAGATGAGCCGCGGGGGCAGATGCGGCATCTCCCTTCCCGAACAGGATGTGGATATCTCTCCCTTGGAGGAGGGCCTGACAGGCGACGCTCCTGACCTGCCCCAGCTCTCGGAACTGGATGTGGTGCGCCACTATACCCGCCTCTCCCAGTGGAATTTTGGTGTGGATTCGGGCATGTATCCCCTGGGTTCCTGCACCATGAAGTACAACCCCAAAACCAACGAAGTCCAGGCAGCACTTCCCGGATTCACTGGTGCCCATCCCCTTTTGGATGAAGATCTCTGCCAGGGCTCCCTGGAGCTTATATACAATCTGGAGCAGTACCTGTGCGAGATCACCGGCATGGATGCGGCAACCCTTCAGCCTGCAGCCGGTGCCCACGGAGAGCTGGCAGGGATGCTTGTCATCCACGCCTTCCATGCAAAAAAAGGTCACCAGCGCTCCAAAATAATCATCCCGGATACTGCCCACGGGACCAACCCTGCAAGTGCAACCCTGTGCGGATATGAATCCATAAATGTCCAGTCAGGGCCCGACGGTATCCTCACCCCGGAAGCGGTGGAGGCTGTTATGGATGAGGAGACCGCAGGCATAATGATCACCAACCCCAATACCCTGGGGCTGTTTGAGGAGAACATCAAGAAGATCGCCGAGATTGTCCACTCCAGGGGCGGACTGGTATATGGGGACGGTGCCAACATGAATGCGGTTATGGGCATCTTCAAACCCGGGGAGATCGGCATTGACGTAATCCACCTTAACCTGCACAAAACCTTCAGTACCCCCCACGGCGGAGGCGGTCCCGGCTCCGGTCCCATTGCCGTTGTAAAGGAGCTGGAGCCCTTTCTCCCGGCTCCCCGGGTCGAAAAGAGGGATGGTGTTTTTACCCTGGTGGATGACAGGCCCGATACCCTGGGCAGGATGCTCACCTTCCACGGCCATTTTGGAATAATGGTCAGGGCCTACTCCTACATCCTCTCCCTGGGTGACAAGGGGCTCACCAACGTGAGTAAACTCGCGGTTCTAAATGCCAACTACATAAAAGAGTGCCTGAAGGAGCATCTCCACCTGCCCTATGACAGGCCATGCATGCACGAATGCGTTTTCACCGACAAAAATCAGGCAGAATACGGGGTGACCACCCTTGACATGGCAAAAAGGCTGATGGATTACGGATTTCATCCGCCAACGGTCTATTTTCCGCTGGTGGTCCACGGGGCTATCATGGTGGAGCCCACTGAATCGGAATCCAAGGAGACCATCGACCAGTTCATGGAAGCCTTCAAAGCTGTGGTCAAAGAGGCAAAGGAGAATCCTGAAATTTTGAAATCCGCTCCACATCTGCCCAAGCTCTCCCGCCTCGACGAGGTGTCCGCGGCGAGGAAGCCGGTACTGCGCTACTGATAAGATATCCTCCCGGGTAACCCTATATGGTTTATTTGAACTTGTAGGGGTAAATTATTATTTGACCTGTTCAAGGACTGATAATAATACGCCCCTACATTGTATTTTAAGAATTTTAAATAATGAAATCCTTTGATGACAACGATCCGGAACCCTATATTTTAAGAATTTTAAATAATGGAATCCTTTGATGACAACGATCCGGAACCCTTTGAGATCATAGATCTAAGCACCATTGATTACATGGAGGCCTTCAGCCTCCAGATGGAGCGTGTGGAGAATATGATCCACGGGAAAACTGATCGTGATACAATATTCATGCTGGAGCATTTTCCAGTGTTCACCCTTGGCAAACGTGGGGGCCGGGAGAATCTCGTTGTCACCCGGTCCTTTCTTGATAATAGAAACATCCCGGTCATAGAGACGGCAAGGGGTGGAAATATCACCTACCACGGCCCGGGTCAGCTCGTGGTTTACCCCATCGTGAACATAGAGAGACACAGGATGGGCATTGCAGATTTCGTCAACCTCCTGGAAGAGGCCATGATAAGGACTGCCCGGGATTTCGGGGTGGAGACCTCCAGGAATCCATTGAACCACGGTATATGGGCAGGAAGTGCAAAAATAGGCAGCA
This sequence comes from Desulfamplus sp., assembly GCA_015231465.1. Lineage (GTDB taxonomy): Bacteria > Desulfobacterota > Desulfobacteria > Desulfobacterales > Desulfobacteraceae > Desulfamplus. Next base: position 2,959 of record JADGBO010000232.1, on the reverse strand, counting down.
TAGGTCTCTCGGTCAAACGGGGGATATGCTGCCATGGCCTTGCCCTCAACGTTGATATGGATCTCACCCCGTTTACCTGGATCAACCCATGCGGTCTCTCCGGCGTGGAAATGACATCACTAAGGCGGGAGCTGTCACCTGGAAAAGAATCATCAAATCCATTCCGGCCGGCCGACGACGAGTCCGATAACAAGTCCGATAACAAGCCCGATAACGAGTCCGATAACAAGCCCGATAACGAGTCCGATAACGAGTCCGATAACAAGTCCGATAACGAGTCCGATAACAAGTCCGATAACAAGTCAGGTAACGAGTCCGATAACAAGTCAGGTAAAGAGCCCAATATTACAAATACCAAACCAATGATTCTCCATCACATGAAATCCCTTTGGAAAGTTAGATAAATGATTAAAACTGATTCCTTTGCCAACAGCAGAAAAAAACCATCCTGGCTTAAAAGAAGCCTTCCCACGGGTCCCGACTATGAGCGTGTGAGAAATCTTCTGGGTCAGTCAAAACTCCATACAGTATGCCAGGAGGCCAAGTGCCCCAACATGTGGGAGTGTTTCTCCCGCCACACATCAACCTTCATGATCATGGGTACCCAATGCACCCGCAACTGCCGCTTCTGCAACGTGAAAACCGGCACCCCCCTGCCCCTGGATCCCCGGGAACCGTTAAGGGTGGCCCAGGCATCCATGAAACTGGGGCTCAGGTATGTTGTTGTCACATCAGTGACGAGAGACGACCTTGAAGATGGTGGAGCCGCCCACTTTGCAGCCACCATAAAAGAGATTAAAAAAAATCTTCCAAAGGGAACCAGGGTGGAGGTGTTGATACCGGACTTCCAGGGAGACCATGAAGCCCTTGATACCGTGCTGGAGGCCGGCCCGGATGTCTTAAACCACAACATCGAAACAGTGCCGTCCCTCTACTCCACCGTGCGTCCCCAAGCTGGTTACAGACGATCCCTGGACCTTATGCAGAGGGCTGCAAACGGGAAAAAGATGGATATACCCGTGAAATCGGGCATCATGGTGGGACTGGGCGAGGGCATGGAAGAGATTGAAAGCACCATAAGGGATATTTATGCCCATGGCTGCCGGCTCCTTACCATTGGCCAGTATCTTCAGCCCTCCGGAAAGCACCTTGGGGTTGTAAAATTTTATGAACCCCGGGAGTTTGACGAACTAAAGGAGTTTGCCCTTGGTGTGGGGTTTGATTCCGTGGCTTCGGGCCCCTTTGTCAGAAGCTCCTACCAGGCAGATAAGCTCCACACATAACATATACCCATCAAGTGACCTTTTCCTCTTTATTTAGTGGCAGCTTTTGTGTATAACCCTTATGGACAATGCATTCACGCCGGTTCAAGCTTTTTTGAATTCCATGCATGCCAAACACCTCGTGTCATCACTTCTCATTTTCCAAAATTTACCATACTAATACCCGATGGAGAAAAAAATAAGGGTGAAAATCCATGGATGGTGAGAAATGTCAAGGTCATAATTATTTTATAAGGATGGGAAAAATGTACTATGAAGCTCGATACCAGCCCCAGGACACCACAAATCTGAGTGAAAAAGCAAAACATTTTGTAGGAAAGGTTATAGCACTGCAGGATGGAGGTCAGGAGGAGCTGACACCTGGCAAAAAAACGGTTGTCTATATTGCATCACCAAGTTTTGGTCTGATTCCCAATGGAGACCTCGTAAATATTACCAGTGTGCCTTTAAAAAAATGGACGGAGTTAAGTGAGTCCAACAAACTGCTCCTGGAGTAAACTTTAGGGGCAGTCCCTTGCGGCTGCCCTTGTTATCGTGACGCAACAACTGTTATGGTTTACTCCCTCCAGTCTTCATCTTGCAAGGGCAGATCATTTTGCAGATTCAAATCATTCAGTCTGGCCCTGGCTTCCCGCCAGGTCGGAAAATGCTCTGTGATCAACGAGACAAAACCTTGGTTATGGGTCGGTTCAATAAGATGTATCATCTCGTGGACCACCACGTACTCTGTAAGCTCCCTGGGTTTCTTTACAAGGTTGGTATTCAAGAAGATGTGCCCTGCTTTATGATAGCAGTTACCCCATCTGTTTCTCATGCGCTGGAGAACGTATGCCGTAACCTTGACATCAAGTCTTGGTTCCCATTCCCGAATCAACCCGGAAATGAATTTATCCATGAGTTTTTTGTGCCATTCATGGATAAAGGTTCTTCGTCTGGCATGGTCGGTTCCGGGCCGGACCGTGATCGTGATCTCTTCACACCCCACAGTTACCGAGGGTCTGGCATCACATTCCAGAACCGACATAATATAACGGTCTCCCCATAGGTAATCACTTTTTATGTCGATGAGTCCCTCTGTATTCATTATATGCTGCCTGAGTTTCTCCTGCTGTACAAGAATCCAGCCGAGCTTTTTAACAGCATATACCCGGGCAGACTCAAGGGGTGTTTTTTCAGGCACGTACAGCGTAACACTACCATCAGGGGGATCGACATAAAGCTGGGCCCCATTGATATTTTTCCAAATTACAGCAATTGAAATGCCGCCTATCTGAATGGAAGCGTTCACTCCCCCTCCCTCAAAGTCTCAAATACCATTATTCACTAAATACCATTATGCACTGGAAAATCGAGCAACTCGTCGATTTTGAGTGATTATTGTTGGGTGCAGTCTTTTACTACTTGACAGGGTGATGTTTAGGAATGAGTACGAAATAACTTACCCATTCTCCCCCTCTCCATCCATGGAGATGGGGTTAGGGGTGAGGTAAATGGGCAAGTTATTTAAGGTCGATTCCTTAACTGCCGGAATGCAGACAAACTTAAATTGCCCATGAAATGATGAAAGTGATTTTAGCACCCCTGGTGAGATGTTTCATTATTTCGGAACCTGTGAATTAACCCATGTCGGAGTAGTCCCCATTCAACTGAACCAGAGCCGAACAGGTGAGAAGGTC
>JADGBO010000231.1 GCA_015231465.1 Desulfamplus sp. | reverse complement strand
TTCAGATATTGACACTGCCTGGAATATGGAGGATATGGCATTATCCATGGAGAAGATAATGGGTAAGGACCTTATGGAAAGGTTCTGGAAGGTGGAACTTACAATTTCCCATATCAACGGCAGCTCATTCAAAATATCAAGGTGGCATCTCCATCAGGAGTTGGATTGAAAATGACCATGGATGAGACCAAAGGCTTCACTCTTCTTGAAATAATGGTGGCGGTGATGATTTTTGGTATTCTCATGATCACCATATTTTCATCCTTCAGGACATTCATGGATTCCAGCCGAATGGTTGACGATCATATCTCCCGGACCCGAAATTTTGATATTCTCATCAATCGTATTGTAACGGATATAGAAGCTTTGAGGATATCCCTGCCCCCGGAATATAGAAAACCAGGCCAACCCTCCCCTGCCCCGGGAACATTGTCCAGCCCGGGTGAGAGTCCCTTTGAGAACGGAGATCCCTTTGCCCTGTGGTCAAGCAGGGAGTTCGTAAACGGAAAAGTTTTCAGCACATTGAGCTTTGCCTCCCTTTCCGGCATTACCTTCGGAGAAGACACAAGAACCGGTGCGGCACGTATTTTTTATCATGTACGCCCGGGAACCGGCTCAAGCTTGGATCTATGCAGATTTGACGATATTGTCCATCACTATTTACGGGGCAGTGCCCCTTCAAATTGCGACCCTGTCATTTTCAGGGATGTAAAGGAATTTTCCATCACTTTCCGGCATAGGGACGGCACGGAACATGACCGCTGGGATTCCCAGTCCGATGATTTCGACTTTACCACACCTGTCTCAATACACCTTACAATCTCGGACCAGACACACACCTTTGAAACCCGTATCCCCATGCCCCTGTTCCGGGGCAAATAATATGTTTTTTATATGAAAGTCGTCCGTAGGGGCGATTCATGAATCGCCCCTACTTTCATTGTTCGTTGTGCCCGCCAGGGTATGGCCGTTATAAAATAATATCCAGTGCGGCCGAGCATCGGGAGCAGGTTCCAGGGTGATCATCCCTCTCACCTGTTGTTGAATCGTATTTCCAGCAGCGGGCACATTTTGTACCGCCGGCCTTTTCAACAACTACCCGAAGCCCCTCCATATCCCGGCTGACATAAGCGACCTCCCCTGGTTCTTTAAGCATGGATGCCTGGGAGACAATGAAAATATCCCTCAAATCATCGCCAAAGGAGGAGAGAATATCCATGAGATCACTGTCCGGCGTGTATATGGCAAGGCTTGCATCCAGGGGATGCCCGATGAGTTTTGCGGCCCGGGCCTCTTCCAGGGCTTTGGTTACTTCGGATCTCACATGGAGAACCTTTTCCCACCTGGCATTGAGTACCTCATCCTTCCAGGACTTATCAACCACAGGCAGGGATGTGAGATGGACACTCTCTGCCTTATCCCGGAAAAGGGGCATATGGGTCCAGGCCTCCTCGGCAGTGAAGGGAAGAATGGGAGCCATTATGCGGACAACCCCGTCAAGAATCAGGTACATGGCAGTCTGGGCATCACGCCGGCGGAGATCAGTTCGGGGTGATGTGTAAAGCCTGTCCTTTATTATATCAAGATAAAATGCTGACAAATCCACGGTGCAGAAATTATGCACCGCATGATATATGGTATGGAACTCATAGCTGTCATAGGATGCCATGGCCTTCTCCAGTATCACGCCCAGTCTGTGCAGGATGAATCTGTCCATATCCGACATGCCGTCAATGGAACTCATATCCTCATCCGGATTGAAATCCGACAGATTTCCCAGCATGAACCGGCAGGTGTTTCTTATGCGGCGGTAGGCATCCGAGAGCTGACCTATGATATTGTCGGAAATTCTTACATCATCCCGGTAATCGGCCGAGGCAACCCACAATCTGAGGATGTCTGCTCCATGCTGCTTTATGATCTTTTCCGGAGCCACAACATTTCCCACGGACTTGGACATTTTCTTTCCCTGGGAGTCCACCACAAAACCATGGGTCAAGACGGATTTATAAGGTGCCCTGCCGGTTCTACCCACCGAGGTGAGAAGGGAGCTGTGGAACCATCCCCTGTGCTGGTCGCTTCCCTCAAGATAGAGATCCGCAGGCAAACCAAGACCCTCCCGCTCCCCAAGCACCGCTGCATGGCTTACACCGGAATCGAACCATACATCAAGAATGTTCTGATCCTTTGTAAAGTCCCTGCTTCCGCATCCTGCACAGACAGCTCCTTGGGGCATGAGAAAATCAGCTTCCTTTTCAAACCATATATCCGAGCTGTATTCATGGAACAGGGCATGGATTCTATCCACGGACTCCCGGGTAACATACACCTCCAGACAGTCCCGGCAGTGAAATACGGGAATGGGTACGCCCCAGGCCCGCTGCCGGGACAGGCACCAGTCCGGACGGTGTTCAATCATGGAGTATATCCTTGCCTTGCCCCAGGAGGGTATCCACTTTACCGTGTCAATGGCTTCTAAGCTCTTCCGGCGGAGGCCCTGTCTGTCCATGGAGATGAACCACTGGGGTGTTGCCCGGAATATGACGGGTTTTTTGCATCGCCAGCAGTGGGGGTAGGAGTGGGTCATCTCTTCATGTTTTAAAAGGGCTCCCAGACTATCTAACTTCTCGATTATCCCCTTATTGGCCTTTAGGATGAACTGACCCTGGAATCCCTCAACATCATTGGAAAAACAGCCGTTATCATTCACCGGCGAGTAGGCGTCCAGTCCGTAACGAAGACCTGCTGCATGGTCGTCGGCACCGTGCCCGGGGGCTGTATGGACACAGCCCGTGCCGGCCTCCAGGGTGACATGATCCCCAAGTATTATTAACGAGTCCCGATCATACATGGGATGGCGGCATTTTCTATTTTCCAGATCCGCCGGAGATATATCCCCGACTATCTTGTAATCACTGATATTAAAAAGCCCCATGACCCGGGGCACAAGCTCACCTGCCATGATGACAATTCCCTGGGAACCTGTATCCACGGCACAGTATCTGAAATCAGGATGAAGACAGACAGCAAGGTTGGCCGGAATGGTCCAGGGGGTTGTGGTCCAGATAGCTATAGAGAGTTCCTTTCCATCCAAGGCAGGAAGAATATCCCCAAGGGAGTCCTTGAGCGGGAACTTAACATATATGGACGGAGAGCCCTGGTCCTTATACTCTATCTCGGCCTCGGCCAGGGCGGTCTCACAACTGCAGCACCAGTGGATGGGTTTTTTGCCGAGGAACATGTCTCCGGCCAGGGCAAACTCCCCGCACTCCTTTGCTATGCGGGCCTCATAGGCATTATCCATGGTGAGATATGGAGCCTCCCACTCCCCGGATACCCCGAAACGGCGGAACTCATCCCTCTGTGTATCCACAAAACCTTCGGCATATTTCCGGCATGCCTTCCGTATATCCAGGGCTGACATCTCCTTTTTTCGGGAACCCAGCTTTTTATCCACATTGTGTTCAATGGGAAGGCCGTGGCAGTCCCAGCCCGGAACATATGGGGCATCAAAACCCGACATCTGTTTTGAACGTATTATAATATCCTTTAAAATTTTATTTATGGCATGACCAATGTGGAGGTTTCCATTGGCATAGGGAGGGCCGTCATGGAGTATAAAGGTCTCTTTTCCTGCTGATGACTCTCTTATTTTTTTGTAAAGTCCTGACTCATCCCACGCTTTCAGTTGTTCAGGCTCCCTGTTTGCAAGGTTTGCCTTCATGGCAAATCCTGTAACCGGAAGATTCAATGTCTCTTTATAATCCATTAGCTTATGCAATGCCTCCAAATTTTTCGGTTGTCGTATCAATAAACCGTCCATTTCCACGGTAAAAGAGTTAATTTTAGACAGGCCGAGCATCCATGTCAAGACATGTTTTCATAGTGGATATTCTGATGATAATATTGGGGATTCCTTCCCTGCTACGGTAATTTGAATCCGGTCTCCCCAATTAGGGGACAGTCATTCCGGAAGAATAAAAAGGCTCAGGCGGTTTTTTTCAACTTATTGTATGCCTCCCGGATATCAATGAACCTTTTGCCGGCAAGTTCCTGGAATTCCTTTCCAAGGTGTGCTACCTTGTCCGGATGATACTCCTTCACCCTTTTTCTATAAGCTGCTGCGATCTCCTCCTGGGTGGCATTCTCCTCAACACCGAGGATCTGGTACGGAGAGAGTCCGGCTCTGTTACTCTGCTTTCGGCCCCCGAATCCTGCACTTTCATCTCCTCCCCTCCCTTGAAAGTCTCTGTTTCGGGAAAATTGAGAGCCTGTATCCCTGCCGTCTGTTCTGCTTTTATCCTGCCTGTAAAAGGTATTGGGCAGGGTTCCGTTTTTAAAATAGTACAGGATCAATCCAATGACTACAAAATCATCAAACCATCCGAGCATGGGTATCAGGGCTTCGGGAATAAGGTCGAAGGGGCTGATAAGATATGCGGCCCCTGCAATTCCGATCAATATTTTATAATAGCCGCTCATTGAATGTAGCTCCTTTTCTCCATACGTGATATGAAATTCTCCATACGTGATATGAAATCCTCCATACGTGATATGAAATTCTCCATGAGTGATATGAAATCCTCCATGAGTGATATGAAATTCTCCATACGTGATATGAAATTCTCCATGAGTGATATGAAATCCTCCATAAGTGATATGAAATTCTCCATGAGTGATATGAAAAACAGCATATTTTTAAACATCACCCTCACATATTTATTGTGAATATAAACATCCGTCAACCCAAAGAGAATAAAAAATAAGGGGCATACAATATGGCGGGAAGTCGCAGAAATGGTGTCTCCATATCCCTTTTTTCATTCCAGGATATAATCACATGCCTTTGCGGCATAATGATTCTTCTTGTGATTCTCCTCTCCCTGGAGACAACTCTATGGAATACGCACACCCCACCCCTTGGGGAGAACCCCGGTAATGTCCCCGGGCGTATCATAGTCAGTACGGACAACCCGCCCCTTGGGGACAACCCACTTCTTCAGGGAAACCCACTTCTTCAGGGAAACCCGCTTCTTTTGAAAAAAAATATTGCCATAATGAAAAAAATGGTTGCCGATCTGGAAATTCACAAGGAGAGTCTTGAAAGAAGAGAACAGGCCCTGGAATCCCATGCCGCTCTTCTGGAAAGAGATCATGCAGCCCTTTTAAAAACAAACATGATCACACTGATTCCGGCAAAAGGGAGCGATCACAGACCTTTACTGATAGAGTGTTCAGGCAAGGGTATCAAGATTGCGGGCCCAATGGTGAGGGGCCCGGAAGATGTTTCAAAACCCGGATATTATCCCATATTTTTTGACATTAACGGCAAAGGGAGTGAGATGTTTTTCCATCACCTGAAAAGCTTAAGGGAACATGAAGAGTAT
>JADGBO010000230.1 GCA_015231465.1 Desulfamplus sp. | reverse complement strand
CTGGAGCATGGGTATGATCTCACTGTTTAGTACAGATATGATGCGGTCGGTCTCATCCCTTGGTACTACATTTGCAGAAACATTAGTCACTCTGCGGCCATCCCGCCTGGCAATGGATGTGTAGGCAAGGACTGCACCGGAGGGGAGATGGGGAGCCAGGGATTCAATTACATGGGCGGTTACACCTATGGGTACGGATATCAGGGCAAGTTCAATATCTTCGCACAGGAAAGGGGCCTGATCCCAGTTATCCTCGGTGAGAACCCTGACGAGATAACCGGAATCCCTGAAAAATCCGGCAAATAGAAAAAATATTACAAGATTTGACCGGTACCACCTCCGGCTAATCTTACCGGGTGACCGGCCTGTCACCCGGTGCCATCATCCTTGAAAAAATCCAGGACATCTTCCACGATCATGTAAAAAGTGGGCACAAGAAATAGAATTATAACCGTGGAGAAAAGTATGCCAAATCCAAGGGATATGGCCATGGGTATCATGAATCTGGCCTGGCGGGATGTCTCGAATATCATGGGTGCCAGTCCCCCAAAGGTTGTCAGGGTTGTAAGGATGATGGGACGGAAACGCTGTTTTGCAGCAAAAAAAATTGCATCCATGGCCGCCATGCCGTTTATACGCCTTTTCCTATTGGCAAAATCCACCATTACCAGGGAGTCGTTGACCACCACTCCGGAAAGGGCCACAAGGCCGAAAAGGCTCATGAGGGAGATGGAAAAGCCCAGCAAGACATGGCCCAGCACCGCCCCCACAATGCCGAAGGGAATGGCACACATTATAATCATGGGCTGGACATAGCTCTTGAAGGGGACGGCAAGAAGGGCGTAGATGCCCATAAGTGCCATGATAAGCCCGGTAATGAGACTCTCGGTACTCTCCCTCATCTCTGCATGACGGCCCTGGAGTCGGCTTGTTAGCCCGGGAAACCGTTCCTGGAGCATGGGTATGATCTCACTGTTTAGTACAGATATGATGCGGTCGGTCTCATCCCTTGGTACTACATTTGCAGAAACATTAGTCACTCTGCGGCCATCCCGCCTGGCAATGGATGTGTAGGCACGCCCCCGCTCCATGGAGACCACATCCCTTAGCAGCACCTCACCGCCGTCCCTGGTTTGTATAAGGAGGTTTTCAAGGGTATTTTCATGTCTCCTGCTGGACTCGGGCAGGCGGACCATTACGCTCACCTCACTTCTGCCCCTCTGCATTGCCAGGGCCTTGGTGCCGTAGAAGGCATGTCTCACCTGCTGTGCCACATCACTGGCCTCCAGCCCCATGGCCCTTCCCAGGGGGAGTATTTTTAAATCAAACTGCTCCTTTCCCCGGGCAGCCCCCTCATCTATATCCTTTGTGGCGGGAAAGGAGGCAAGTTCCAGGGCAAGGGCAGAACTTGCAGCATTGAGGGCATAAATGTCCCTGTGACTCAGCTCCATGGTCAGGGAAGAGCCGGCACCGGGTCCTCCTCGGTCAGCCTGGAACAGAAGACTTTCGACACCTGGAATCTGTCCCGCAGACCGCCGCCAGAGATCCGTCACCTCGGTGGTGGAAAGGGGACGCACATCCGGAGGTGTCAAGATGATTCTCGATGTTATCACATTTTCGTTGACACTGGCTGAATATCCCCTTGAAAGGGTATCTCCGCCATTTTCCCGGATAACCTTCCCGGCGGCCTGGGATATAATCTCCAGCACATGGGCTGTCTTATCCCGGGAGCTGCCATAGGGCAGAACTGCGGTTACATAGGCATAATCCGATTCAACCCGGGGCATGAGGGTGGTGGTAATACGGCCGCTTTTGACATATCCCGCCATAACGATAAGTGTGGCCAGGGCCAGGGCCAGGGCTGTATAACGATACCCCAGCACCTTTTCGAGAACAGGACCGTAAACCTGGTTGATAAATGCCACAAGCCCCCTGCTCACAACCTGCTGCCTCTTTATAAACCAGGCCATGACAGGGCCGGGTGTACCCGAATGGGAAAGGTGTGCAGGTAGTATAAAAAGACTCTCCACAAGGGATACCAGGAACACTGCAATGACCACCACAGGAATTACGTTGAAAATTTTTCCCATCATGCCGGGCACAAACATTATGGGCATAAAGGCAACCACGTTGGTGAGGATGCTGAAGACCACCGGAACGCTAACCTCCCTGGTTCCCTCTATGGCCGCATCCAGCAGGGAGTTTTTCCCTTCCATTTTTGAGTATATATTTTCGCCCACAACAATGGCATCATCCACCACAATGCCCAGGGTGACTATAAAGGCAAACATTGATATGACATTGATGGAGAAATCCGTAAAGGGAAGCAGTATGAAGGAGCCGAGAACAGATATGGGAATTCCAAGGGATACCCAGAAGGCAAGGCGTATCTCAAGAAAAAGGGCCAGCAATATAAAAACCAGACCCAGTCCTATGTAACCGTTTCTCACGAGAAGTTCAGCACGCTGTTTGAAAACCTCGGATCTGTCATTGATAAGGGCCACCTCCACACCCGGAGGCAGGGAAGCCTTAAAGACCTCGGCATGTTTTTTCACGGCTTCCGCCACCTTGACGGGTTTCTGTTCCCCCACCCGATAGACCTCAATCTCTATGGCAGGTTTTCCGTTGAAGGTTCCGTAACGGTTTGAATCGGCAAAGCCGTCCCTTATGACGGCAATATCATCAAGTTTCAAAACCGAGCCGTCCTCCGGAGTTATGATGGGAATCTCTCCGTACTCGTATGCAAACCCGGGACGTTCCTTCATGCGCATCAGAATTTCACCGGCCTCGGTTTTAATGCTTCCTCCGGGCATCTCCACCGAAGCGTTCCGGAGGGTGTCTGCAATGCCCCGGAGTGTGAGACCGTAACGCCTGAGATTCTCCTGGGGGACCTCCACGTGTATCTCATAGTCCTTTATACCATTAAGGGAGACCTGGGTGATCCCTGGATCCTGGAGGAGCATATCCCGGAAATTCTCCCCTATTTCACGCATGGTATTCTCGGGTATATCTCCGTAAACAGCATAACTGATAACCTGACGCCGTCTGGTTGCCACAGAGACCATGGGGGTTTCGGCCTCATTGGGAAAAGATGAAACAGACTTCACCTCGCTCTCCACTTCCCGGGCAAAGCTTTTGGTATCCACGCCTTTCAATACTTCAATGGATACCCTGCCGTAGCCCTCGGAGGCCGTGGAACTCATCTCCTTGATGCCGTCAAGTCCCTGGACCGCCTCTTCAATGGCAAGTATGATTCCCCTCTCCACCTCTTCGGGGCCGGCACCAGGATAAGCCACCGAGATGTTTACGATGCCCAGCTCAAAATCGGGAAAGACCTCTTGCTGTATCCTGGAGGCCATGAATAGCCCGCCCAGGAGCAGCAAGGCCATCAAAAGGTTTGCCGCAACGGAATTACCGGCCATCCAGGGGATGGCACCTCCAGGGGGTCTGGAAAAGGAAGTTTTTATCATTTTTCCCTGCCCTTTTCCCCTTGCTCCTCCTTTATACCCATTCCATCAGCCTTGATATCCATCTCATCAGCCTTGATATCCATCTCATCAGCTTTGATATCCATCTCATCAGCCTTTATACCCATTCCATCAGCCTTTATACCTATTCCATCACTCCTTATATCCATTCCATGGACAGGGGAAGAGAGTTCCGAAATCACAATTTCCGCACCAGGGCTGATATTTTCATCGGGTTTGAGGAAGAAGTTATCCTGGTTTTTCCAGATCACATTCATCTTTTCCATAAAAAGTTTTCCACGACGGGCAATCCAGAGATACTCCCCGTCCCGGACAGCACTCCTTGAAACGGCAATGATCCCCTCAAGTTTTTTACCCTCAATGGCCACCTGAACATAACTTCCCAGGAGAAGGGGAAAGGTCTTGGGGGTTGCCAGGCCCATGGGATCATCAATGCGGATCAAAAGCCTTGCCATGCGGCTTCTGCCGCTGATCTCCCCAAGAAGCCGGATCACCTCTCCATTATGGGTTTCACCCTCCTTGGTGGTGATGGTGACAACACTTCCCCCCTGCCTGCCCTTTTCCCCTGCCGCCATAGAAGGCAGTAGAACCCAGCCAAGATGATCCACAGGTATGACAGCTTCAACCCTGTGGGTATCGGTGCCGGTGATTTCAGCCAGGGTCTCCTGGACAGATATGCTGGAACCGGCCTCGGCATTGGCGGACATTATCATGCAGTTAAAGGGGGCCCGGATGACGGTTCTCTCTAAGTTGAGCCGGGCCTTTGCAAGATCGGCCTCAATGGAGGCTATTTCAGCCTTTATCTGCTCAAGCTGGGGAACCCTGAGGGCAAGATTGGTATCCATGATGGTCTTTCCTGTGGTACGCTGCATCATATCCAGCTCGGCCCGGGCCACCTCCTGTCTTCCCATCTCAAGTTTCAGGGATGCCCTGGCCCTGTCGAGAATAGCCTTCTGCTGATTTAAGACTATCTTGTAATCCTCCTGATCCAGCTTCATAATGACCTGGCCCCTGGAAAAAATGCCTCCGGCAAAGAAGTCATCCGCGGTCTCGGCAACATAGCCGGAAACCCTGGATCTCAACTGGATTTTCCTTGATGGAATAACCTCTCCCATTGCCGTTATAACCACATGGTGATCCGTCGTTTCAAGGGCAAGGGTCTGCACAAGGGGGGGCTGGACAGGGGATCTGCCCCTCTGGGCCAGGGGTTTGGTATCATAGAGATACTTTGCCCCGGCAATCCCGGCGGCTATTATAACAATAGGCATCAGAAACCTTAAGGCGAGCTTGAGCCACCGGCCGACACTTCTGTTTTTAATATCTTTCATTGGACTCACTTTTTTTTCTGTAATTTGAAACCTAATTTGAAACCTAATTTGAAACCTAAATTTGAAACCTAAATTTGAAACTTAATTTGAAACCTAATTTGAAACCTAAATTTGAAACTTAATTTGAAACCTATTTGAAACCTATTTGAAACCTATAGACTTCCAAAAAATTATTTAAACAAATCTATTCCCAGGTGCAGCCACATAAGCTGCCCCTGCAGTATGGTTGCCAAATCCCATTATCTGGAAAACTATATATGCTCTAAGGCTTGTCAAAAGTCTTTGTTTTGATTATTCTCAATTTCCAACGGGTCGTTGACAAAAATAGAAGTTCTTACTATGTCTTATGAGAGATGTCCATTTTATTCTTCAATAAATCCATAAAGTTGCTTTGTTTGAAGGAAAAATGGTGAGGAAAAATGGTGAGGAAAACTGGTAAGGAAAAATGGTGAGGAAAACTGGTAAGGAAAAATGGGCATCCTTCATTTGTCTGTTTACACTTTTCCAATGGCAAAATAACCCAGCGGTAGAGACGCAATGCATTGCGTCTCTACTCCAGACAAGAAGTGTAAACTACTTTAATCTGATATGAAGG
>JADGBO010000022.1:22180-22695 GCA_015231465.1 Desulfamplus sp. | reverse complement strand
AAAAAATCCGGGAGGAGATCCTGCGGCCAAAACTTATCAATTACAGCGTCAAATCCAAGGTTGTGGTCACGGACAGTGATGTCAAAGCCTACTATGATGCCAACCCTGAACTGTTTGCCGGCAAAAAGGAGTACTTTTTGAGAAATATTCTCATCCCCCTGGAATCGGTTGCATCCTCTTCCCAAGAGGAACAGCGGTCAAAGGCCAGGGAGATACGGGCCATGCTTAAAAATGGAGAGTCGTTTTCCGCTCTGGCACACAAATTTTCCCGGGCACCCAATGCAGGGGACGGGGGAGAGCTTGGTCTGTTCGACCTGGACACCCTTTCACCCGGGATAGCCCATGCCGTGGAGGGTCTTGAAGCCGGAGAGTTCACAGATGTCGTGACCACGGATCAGGGTTATCAGATTTTTTATGTGGAACGCATTGAAGAACAGGAGCCGATACCTCTGGAACAGGTGGAGGGAGAGATTTCAAAAAAACTTTATGATGAGATAGTTGAAGAACGGTTCCCA
>JADGBO010000022.1:3242-22125 GCA_015231465.1 Desulfamplus sp. | reverse complement strand
TCCGAACCTGGCTGGATGATTTAAAGAAAAAATCTCATATCAAATATATGTTATAATATTTAAAAACTATTGATGCCCAAATCGTGCTGCATACATTACAATATCCTGAATTTTACATATAACGGCCATGGCGGCACTACCGCCACAATCGAAGCATGAAAGTCCAGGGAGCCTTAAAATATGGGGACTTTCATATAAAATTTTAAAATGAGGAGTATTATGCAAAGTGATGAAAATCTGATAATAGAACTGACGAATGACTGTGAGAAAAAATTTCTCAGTTTTTCAGATGACGAACAGGATGAAATTATAAAGAAAACAGAATACTTCGGTGAACTATATGTGACAGATAGGGCAGAATTCTTCAGAAATGCATGTCAGCCTGTATTTTTCAGACTCAATGACAAATTTGATTCTTCTTTATATTATTTCAGAATAAACAATGATCTGAAAATAATCGCCTCGGTTGATGAGGATCCGGTTTTCGATTCGGTGACTGTTACATTGTTAAGTGTTTTCAGAAACGGTGATATAGAAAAAAACTTTAAAACTGTTGCAAAATCATTTTACCGACAGTTTGCCAGTGTTGAACAGATTTAACGGAATATCATTATGGCACAGACAAAAACTCTTGTTGACGAACATGGGATTATTAACGAAGCGTGTAAAATGTTGCCTGATGATTACAAAATCGATTTTCTGGAAGCACTCGGAGAACTTGAGGACAACAACAGTCATAAATTTAAAAATTTTTCGATAACACGCCTTCATCGAGTCAGAGGAATAAAACAGATTGTTTACAGGGCGGATATTGATAAAACATCCGGCTGGAGAATTCATCTCCAGCATATTGACGGAATACTGTATCTGAGAGATATAATCCCGGGTCAGAAACATGATGATATTGTCAAAGTCATAAAGCAAAAAAAGATAAGATACAAATAAGAAAATAGGGGGGACATGATTAAGCGGTCAAGCAGATTATGCCTATCGGTGCGACCGTTTACCTTATTGTTAGCAATATAATACCTGGAGTATAATATGGAATAAAGTTGACAAAAGACATGTACCGCTAAAACTGAATTTGTGTGTTCTTCAAAAAACGTACAGGCTGGAGAACACTTTTTTAAACTTAAAAGGCAATTCATAAACCGTTGATCATAAAACCATGGGTGAAGCCCTGCAACCCGGGGGAGGGGTGATGCTGAAAGATAAAAATCTGATTCTTGCCGACAGTATTAGAAGGCTTTTAAGGCGGGGAGCGACCAAATCCTTACAGAAAATAATTAAAAAGACCCATGCCGCGGATCTCTCCCTTGTTTTTAAAGAACTATCCAGGGTGAACCGCATAAATTTTTTTCAATTGATGACGGACCCTGAGCAAAAGGGTAATCTCTTCTCGGAGCTGGAAGAACATATATTTCTCGAATTGATTGCCCAGCTTGATATTGATGAAATCGTCACCATATTTGAGAGCATGGCAGCCGATGATGTAGCCGAACTAATGGGCTATCTTGATGAAACCCTGTCGGATGCCATCCTGGAAAAGATGAAAAACGAAGACTCCATAGAGGTGGAGCATCTCATGAGCTATGCTGAGGATACCGCAGGCAGCATAATGGTTCCCGATTTTATAGCCATCAAGGAAAATGTGGGTGCAAGGGATGTAATAGCAGCTTTGCAGAACGACTATCTTGATGTGGAGATGCCCTTTTACATCTATGTTGTTGATGAGTATGGAAAACTGGTGGGGGTCTGCTCCCTTCGTCAGCTTGTGGTGGTACCTCCGGAAAAGCCTCTGAAGGAGTTCATGGCCACTGACATTGTTTCGGTCAATACCTACACGGACCGGGAGGATGTGGCTGAACTGGTTGCCAGATATGATTATCTTGCCATTCCGGTTGTGGATGATGACAACCGCCTTGTGGGTATAGTCACCGTGGATGACGTAATAGATATCATAAGTGAGGAGGCCACGGTGGATATACTGAAAATGGCTGGTGTCGGAGAGGATTACGTGGAGACCCAGACCGTTTTGAGGGGTACAAGGATAAGGCTTCCCTGGCTATTTGCAAGCTTTCTCGGAGGAATTGCCGCATTTTTCATTATAGGCGGTTTCCATGAGAGTCTTGCAAAATATACCTATCTTGCCGCATTTATTCCGGTGATCATGGGCATGGGAGGCAACATAGGAACCCAGTCCTCCACCATTGTGGTAAGGGGGATAGCTACGGGAAGAATAAACACAAGGGACATCTGGTCCGTCGTGGGCAAGGAACTTTCCATCGGACTTATATTGGGTCTCATTTACGGCCTTTTCATAGGCATTGTGGCTAAACTGCGTTTTATATCCGAACCATTTTCCCTTCAACTCGCCTTTTCCGTATGCCTTGCCGTCATATCATCCATGTCTGTGGCAGCCCTTGTGGGCTCCATGGTCCCAATGCTGTTCGAGAAGCTCAATATTGATCCCGCGGTGGCCACCGGCCCCTTTGTCACCACATCCATGGATATTGTAAGTGTTTACTTCTATTTCATGATTGCAACACTTCTTCTTGGAATATAATCAAATGGCCGCGGGATCATTTTCAACAGATGCCATTCTTCTCAAACGGATAGAGTATGGTGATTATGATTTGATCATAACCTATTTCACCCGCTCCATGGGAAGAATGGCGGTAATGGCCAAGAATGCCAAAAAAAGCATGAAGCGTTTTGCCGGTTCCCTGGATCCTTTTATAGCCATGAACATCGAATGTTCCTGGCCCCGGCGGAAGAACGGACTCCCCATACTTAACAGCATTGAACTGGAAAATCCCTTTTCTCACATACGTACCAATGTGGCAAAAACAGGGTATGCCAGCTACTGGATTGAGATGATCAACTCCTGGATGGAAGAGGGAAAACCAGATGACGATCTTTACAATCTCACCTACTATGTACTGGAATCCCTCAATTCCGGTCATATTCCCATGGAGATACTGAGCCTTCTTTTCCAGATCCGTTTCATGGCCCTTTCAGGATTTACCCCAAACCTTGCCGGCTGCGGCAGATGCGGCCTTGTCATTGATGAGATAAGAGAGCAGAAGATCACCTTTGATCTTAAGGCCGGCAGGCTGGTGTGCAACAGATGTCGCCACAATCAGCCCGTGGAAAACGGTATTGCCGTATCCAAAGGTACCCTCAAACAGCTCGCCTGGATCAATACCACAGACATACACAGGACAGATCGTCTGAAATTCTCCTGTACCGCCGTAAAAGAGGGGGAGAGCCTCCTTGAGGGCTTCATCCCCTGTCATATAGGCAGGGATATGAAAAGCCTCATGTTTTTAAAACGCATCAGGCAGCCCTATCAACTTTGACAAATATATCGGGTAAAAGGTATCCTAAATATATGCATGATCAGATTAATTTCAGGCCCATTCTTGAACACCAGTATATCCAGGCTTCGGTCCCCTGCCGGATCGACCTTGGAGGAACCCTTGATATCAGCACATTTTTTCTTCCCCTGAACCACCTTGATCCGGTCACATTCAACATTGCCCTTGACATGCGTACCGTTGTAACACTTGCTCCCTGGAAGGATCACCGCATAAAAATCTCTTCCAGGGGATTTGACAGTGCTGAATTTGATGCTGAATCTGCTCCCTTTAACCATCCCATGGGACTCATGTTCGCTGTGGTACGCTATTTTAAGGGCCATGGAGTTCATGTCCATATTGAATCCGCATCACCCCCAAGAAGTGCCCTGGGCGGCTCTTCGGCCGCGGCCGTGGCCATGATCGCGGCTTTCACCGAGGCTGTTTCAACATCCGGAATGGGTGAGAAGAATCATTCACCCGGCAGCATAAAGAATCATTCACCCGGCAGCATAGCTCTTCTGGCCCACGCCATTGAATCAAGTGTGGCCGGAGTGCCCTGCGGCCTTCAGGATCAACTTGCAGCGGCTTTTGGGGGCGTAAACTGCTGGCACTGGAGTATGGGGCCCCGGGGCATAGCTTTTTCAAGGGAAAATTTGATTCCCAATGATGTTATCCCTGATTACCTTACCCCGGATGCTGTTATCCACAATGACCTTACCCTGAATGGTGTTATCCCTGATGACCTTACCCCGAATGGTGTTATCCACAATGACCTTACCCCGAATGGTGTTATCCACAATGACCTTACCCGGGATGGCCTCAACAGCTCCATTCTTGTTGCCTACTGCGGTATTCCCCATGTTTCCAGCGACATCAATAAAAGATGGGTGAACCGTTTTCTCTCCGGCATGGATCGTGATAAGTGGAGGGAGATAATAGCACTGACCCATCAATTTGCCCTGGCCGTGAAACAGGGGCGATACAGAGATGCCGGAGAGCTGATGAACAGGGAGACCCGTATCCGCATGGAGATGACACCGGATGTCCTTGATAAAACCGGCCAGCTTCTGTTCCAGGCAGCCCTGGAATGTGGCTGCGGTGCAAGATTTACCGGAGCCGGAGGAGGCGGATGTCTCTGGGCAATAGGGAACGGGGGTGACGTTGAAATCCTTGGAAAAAGGTGGAAAGATATTACAGATAACTGTCCGGCACCTATGGGGAAAAAAGATGAAATATCCACGTGGGACCGGGAAACCCAGGCCGGATTGTTAAATACGAAAATCGACTTTAAAGGCATCCTTTAAAAAAATCAAGCGTGGTAAGTTCTCGCGCTTGCCACTATATATTGTGGTATTATCTTGTTAAAAATACCATTTGCGGCACTCATTCGTAGAACTTATCACTGACGAGTAAAAAATTATTACGGAAATATGGAGCCTGAGACAGATATGTTTTTTAATTTATTATTGAAATTCCCAAGCTGGATACTGCCCTGTTTTTTTTTACTGGCGGATGTCCTTCCGGTTCATGCCTCGGAGATGGAGCCATACGAGACAGTCTCTTCAAATATGGATGCCGACATTATGCTTTTGATAATCTATGTCATGCTGGCATTGGGTTTTTCATTTATCTGTTCAGTGGCCGAAGCAGTGCTGTTAAGCATTACACCGTCATATATCGAGGTGCAGAAAGAAAAGAGACCTAAACTTGCCAAGCTTCTTAAACAATTGAAACAAGAGAAGCTTGACCGGTCGCTTGCTGCCATATTGACACTAAACACCATCGCACACACGGTTGGAGCCATTGGAGCCGGAGCCAAAGCTACAGTTGTTTTTGGAAATGCGTGGTTCGGCATATTCTCGGCTGTGATGACACTCATGATTCTTTTTCTTTCAGAAATAGTTCCTAAAACCATTGGTGCCGTATATTGGCCCCAAATAGCAGCTCCAGCCGCATTCTTTGTCAAATTTTTGATTGCTATCCTTTATCCCATCGTGCTTGTTTCAGAAAGATTGACCCAATTTATTTCAGGGGGAAAAATTACCCATGTTTTAAGCAGGGATGAATTTATAGCAATGGCCCTGGCAGGCGTAAAGACGGGCCAGATCAACACCAAGGAGTCAAAGATTATTCGAAATCTGCTTCAGTTCGACTCTCTTAAGGTCGTGGATATCATGACTCCCCGCACTGTAATATCGGCAATCCCCCTGGATATGAAAATAAAAAACTCATTCAAGCAGATAAGCCAGACTCCCTTTTCACGGATTCCCCTCTACAAAGGACATATCGACAATATCACCGGCTTTGTTCTTAAAGACGATATTTTGATTCACATAGCAAGGAACCAGGGTGACCAGGAACTCAGTACCTTGCAGCGGGATATCCTTGCAGTTCCCCAGTCAGTATCTTTGACAGGTCTGCTGGAACGGTTTCTAAAAGATCGTCACCATATTGCCGTTGTGGTGAATGAGTATGGTGAACTCAATGGATTGGTGACCCTGGAGGATTTGATTGAGACTATTATGGGAATTGAAATCATGGATGAAACAGACAACACCGAAGACATGAGAATCCTGGCCCGGAAGAAATGGGCCGAACGTGCCAAATCCATGGGAATTGAATTTGATTTCACCGGCATGGGACCCGGAAAAAACGGCAGCGACAATGGGTAAAGGACAAAAGTACCGGAAAGGCCGTCATTGCAGTTGACGGCCAAAAATATAAACAGAAAAAACATGTGAGAAAAAAATGAACTTTCAAGATGTAATTCTCAATTTGCAGAAATTCTGGGCTGACAAGGGGTGTGTACTCATACAGTCCTATGATGAGGAGGTGGGGGCAGGCACCTTCCACCATGCCACCCTTTTGAAGGCCCTGGGGCCGGAGCCCTGGAAAACAGCCTATGTACAGCCATCAAGGCGCCCCACCGACGGACGATATGGAGAGAATCCCAACCGCCTGCAGCACTATTACCAGTACCAGGTACTCATAAAACCCTCTCCGCCGGATATTCAGCAGCAGTTCCTGGACAGTCTAAGGGTCATCGGCATTGATCCCATGGAACATGATATCCGTTTTGTGGAGGATGACTGGGAGTCCCCCACCCTTGGAGCTTCGGGTCTTGGCTGGGAGGTTTGGCTGGACGGCATGGAGGTGACCCAGTTCACCTATTTCCAGATGGCTGGCAGCCTGGAGCTGAAACCGGTGTCGGTGGAGCTTACTTACGGCCTGGAGCGCCTCTGCATGTATCTCCAGGGTGTGGACAACGTCTATGATCTCAAATGGAACGACACAGTAACCTACGGCGATGTCTATCACCAGCAAGAGGTGGAGCAGTCCAAGTTCAATTTTGAGATTGCAGATGTTGACATGCTGTTCGATCTCTTTACAAAATATGAGAAAGAAGCCCATCGCATCGTGAAGCTGGGTTTTGTCCTGCCTGCCTATGAATTTTGCCTCAAGTGTTCCCACACTTTCAATCTTCTCGATGCCCGGGGCGCCATCAGCGTCACCGAACGGACAGGCTATATCGGCAGGATACGAAACATTGCAAGGGAGTGTGCCGGAGCCTATGTGGCCCAGCGTGAAGAACTTGGATATCCACTTTTACGACATGAAAAGCAGGTGTAACAATGAATAATTTGCTGATAGAGATCGGTGCGGAAGAGATACCGGCCGGATATATTGTCCCGGCACTCCAGGCCTTTGAGGACAGCTTTCTTGGTGCCCTGGACAAAAACCGCATAGAACATGGCCGGGCCAGGGTCTTCGGCACCCCCCGAAGGCTGGCCCTCATGGTGATGGATGTGGCAGACGAACAGAGGGCCGAGACCTCGACCATAACAGGACCTCCTGCCGGTGCCGGGTTTGACCGGGACGGCAACCCCACCATTGCAGCCATTAAGTTTGCCGAAAAGGCCGGGATTCCGGTCAGTGATATTAAGGTGGCCGATACCCCCAGGGGGCAATACCTCACCGCCGAAAGGAGAGAGGCCTGCGGGTCATCGGAAAAAATCATTACAGAGATGCTGCCGGAGATTATTCTTGGCATACCCTTTCCCAAAAGTATGCGGTGGGGAGATATGGACATAAGCTTTGCCCGTCCCATAATCTCACTGACGGCCCTTTTCGGGGATCGACCACTGGAATTTTCCCTGGGCAACATCAACTCTTCAAATAAGGTCTTCGGCCATCCCTTCATGTATCCAGGCACCTTTGCCGTTCCCCAACCTTCCATGTACCAGGATGTATTAAGGGAAGCCGGGGTGGTTGCTGACATGGAAGAGAGAAGGACGATGCTGCTGGACAAGGTACGTTCCGTGGCAGCCGGGAGCGGGTCCAGACTTCTTGAAGACGAGGAACTTCTTGATACCGTCACAAACCTTGTGGAGTATCCTTATCCGATTCTCGGCAGATTTGATGAAGAGTTCCTTGTGGTACCGGACGAGGTACTAATAACAGCCATGCGGGAACACCAGAAATACTTCTCCCTTGTGGATGAAAAGGGTTCCCTCAAACCTTTTTTCATTGCCGTAAACAATACCATGACCAGGGATATGGAACTGGTGGCCCGGGGACATGAAAAGGTTCTAAGGGCACGCCTCTCGGATGCCAAATTCTTTTATGAAGTGGATATGGAGTCCACAATGGACCAGTTTGCGGAAAAACTTAAAAAAGTCACCTTCCAGGCCCGGCTCGGTTCCATGTTTGAAAAGAGGGAGCGTCTCATTAAATTGAGTGCCTTTATCGTGGATAATCTCCCCGAAGAGGTTCTGCCCGAGGGGACAGATACCGGCATCCTGGGAGCAGATATAACCAGGGCTGCCCAGCTCTGCAAGGCTGACCTGGTGAGCCAGATGGTCATAGAGTTCACAAATCTCCAGGGAACCATGGGCAGGATCTATGCCCTCAAAGGAGGAGAGAACAGCGAAGTCGCGGATGCCGTGGAGTCCCACTACAGGCCCACCCATTCCGGGGGCTGGCTTCCGGCCACCCTTACCGGACAGCTTCTCGCCATTGCCGACAAGATGGATACCATCTGCGGATGCTTTTCCATAGACCTGGTTCCCACCGGGGCCTCGGATCCCTATGCCCTGAGACGTCAAAGCATTGGTATTCTCCAGATAATACTTGCCTCGGGTTTCACCTTTTCCCTGGAAAAGATTGTTGAAAAATCCGTTGCACTCTATTTCCCGAATTCAAAGAGGCAGTATGTTGCAGAGAAAAACCGGGAGACTGATACTGTTTCAGCGGTTCTTGAGTTCATAGGGACAAGGATGACCAACATGCTTCTTGAGCAGGGATACAGCCGGGAGGCGGTTTCCTCGGCCCTGTCCGTATCCTTTGACAATGTTCCGGACACTCTAAGCCGGGTAAAGGCCCTGGATTTACTCAGGCAGGCTCCGGATTTTGAGCCCCTGTCCAGTGCCTTTAAAAGGGTTGTCAACATCCTTAAGAAGGAAGGGGTGCCCCAGAAAAAGGAAGAGGTGTCCCAGAAAAAAGAAGAGGTGCCCCAGAAAAAAGAAGAGGTGCCCCAGAAAAAAGAAGAGGTGCCCCAGGGGTTCCAGGTTGATCCGTCACTTTTCGAGAGCCAAGCGGAAAATACCCTTTACACCTCATGCAGGGATGTGGCGGCCAGGGTCAATGCCCATGCGGCCGGGGGAGATTATGAAGCTGCACTCAGGGAGATTGCCGCAATAAGGCCGGATGTGGATTGTTTTTTTGATGATGTCATGGTGATGGTGGATGATCATGCCCTGCGAAGGAACAGGCTGGCACTGCTGGTTTCCGTGGCATCCATTTTTGAAAACATTGCTGATTTTTCAAAAATTTAGATGTGATTCAGGCAGACAAGAGCATTTTAAGGAGATAATATGGCAGGATATGATCCTGAAAAGGACAAAACACTGAAAGAGTGGAAATGCGAAGAGACGGGTCTTATAATTTCCATAAGCCAGTATGGAGATGGAGAGCCCAAGCTTCAGATCGGCCCCAGAATTTTGAAAAAAAAGGACGGCACCGACCGTGTGCCTGCAAAAGCCGGACGACTGAGCATTGAGGATGTCATGTGGATTTACGATATTATAGATGAGGTAAAGGATGAGCTTTCCGACCTGGTCGGACCTGAATGATGAATCCCTGATCCCTCCCCTTGGAGTACGTTACGCGCCTGACATGGGGCAGGATGCCGTTATGATCAGCACCCGGCCCGATGTCACCCTTGCCGAGTCCTTTGGCGGTGATCTTAAAAGCGGTGACCTTAAAAATAGCGTGCCGTTTTTTTGCGGGCAGCTCTTTACCCTGGAAAACGGCATAACCGTTGCCGGCCCCTACCTTGGGGCCCCCTGGGGGGCCATGGCCCTGGAATCCCTCATTGCCAGGGGTGTCTCCCGGGTGGTGGCCCTGGGCTGGTGCGGTGCAATCTGGGATGGGCTTCAAATAGGGGATGTCATAATGCCGGACCGGGCAGTATCCGATGAGGGCACTTCCAGAAACTACATGGAGATGCCCATGGACAGCGATTTTCCCCTGACATTTCCCTCGGATGAACTATCCCGTAATGTAGCCCTCACCCTGCATAAAGACTTAAAGTCACACAATCCCAATCAGGGTGATCTCAATCCGGGTCATCCCAATCCGGGTCATCTCAATCCGGGTCATCTTAATTCAGGTAATCGCAATTCTGGTAATATTAATTCCGGTAATATTAATTCATACAATTTTCAAATCAACACAGGAACCATCTGGACCACAGATGCCATCTACCGGGAAACTTCCAAAAAAGTGGCTTTTTTCAGAAATATGGATGCCGTGGCCGTGGAGATGGAGTGTTCGGCCCTCTTTTCAGTTGCGGCATATCGAAAAATTGATCTCACCGCTGTCCTGATTGTCTCGGATACCCTTTTCAAGAATGAGTGGAATCCGGGATTCCGATCCAGGCGATTTAAAAAGAGCCGGACACTGGTTATTGATTCACTTCTCACCGGGGGATGGCGACGGGATGCCAAACCAAAACATACCCCATAAAAATTTATAAAGATGGCTAAACCCCTTATCCCTCGCAGGGTAGTGGTAGTTCACAACCTGGGATGATCCAATGCATCTGCCTGGAGTTCAATCCTGGTAATGGAGCTTTCATACTGGTGATGAAACAGTGATGGAGCGGTGTAAAGGCTTGAAATATCCTCTTTCAAGTCAATCAATGCCGGAGATTTACCTGATAAATACCTTTCAAATATTTTAATGTAGGCCCTTTCAAGGTTAAGTGTAAAACCATGGGTGTCAAACAGCGGCATGGTCCAGATATTCTCCCGGAGTTGTCCTTTAAGGGAGACCATCCTTTCCTTGTCGCAAGCTATGGCAACGGCAAGATCACGATATGATTCAAGGTTTTCTGTTACAAGTTCCCCAAGTCCTATGGCCGAAAGAATGCTTGCCGACATCCTGGACGCAAATCTGTTGCCGGCAATGGTTATCACAGGTATGCCCGCATAAAGTGCATCGCTGGTTGTGGCGGCTCCCCCCACTGCCGGGGTGTCAAGGGCCAGATCGGCAAGTTTAAGGCGTGCGAGGTGTTCATCCAGGGGATATTTATGGGTAAAGACAAGACGATCCGGGTCAACTCCATGAGCCTGTGCATGGTTTTTAAGATTTTTTCCGGCACCTGTTTTTCCGGGCATAAGCCACAGCACGCTGTTATCGACTCTCTTGAGAATTTCAAGCCATGTCGAAAATATTTCAGGGTCTATCTTGTAGGTCTGATTGAAGGAGCAGAAAACAAAGCTTTCCTCAGGCAGGTTGAACATGCTTCTATGGAAGGGCTTGTCTGATATTACCTTGCTGCGATCATTTATCTGATAGGTGTGGGGCATGTAGATAAACTTTTCCGCGTAATTTTTCTCCTGATCCCGGGGTACCGCAATTTCGTCAACTATTATGTAGTCAAAAAGTCCTTCTCCCGATGTCCCGGCAAGTCCCATGTAGCGTACCTGGATGGGGGCAGGCCCAAGAGCTGGGATTTCCATCCTCCCCCCCTGGGTATAGCCCATGAGATCCACAAGGATGTCAACCTTGTCTTCATATATGCAGCGGGCAGCTTCACCGTGGCTTAAATGTCTTATATCCCTGAATAGATCAGCACTTTCCCTGAAGCGTTTTCTGTAGCTGCTGAGGTCATCTTCCCCCAGGGAGTAAGCGTTTATCCTGAACTGATTCCTGTTATGAAATTTAAACAGATCCGCCAGGAGATGGGCCATGGGATGATCCTTGAAATTGGCGGAAAGATAACCGATGGTGATGGGATAGTGGTTGGTGATTGGGCTTGGTTTCCCGGTATGCCCTTCGTGGGAGAATTCAATGCCAAGATGCTTGATCTTATCAAAGGTTATGCGGGTAAAGGAGTCCGCAACTCTTTTGTTGATCACCGGATCAGGCACCCTTATGATATTCATGAAGGGAGTTTCACCGACGATCTCACCCTGTTCAAGCTGCCTTTTTATAATAGCATCCATCTTTTTGGAGATGCGGGAAAATTCATCCCATTCACACTGCCATTTCAAAAGATAGGCATACCGTGTGTTGGCAGGAGGCAGATCGGGATTGAGTTCAAGGGCCCTGCGAAAGTGTTTTCCAGATGATTCAAAATCCCCCAGCTCCCGTTCGGTTTCAGCCAGATTGTGAAGGGCCTCTACAAAGCCCGGGGATATTTTTGCCGCTTCCTTGAAATTGTAAAGGGCTTCTTCCATTTTGCCCAGGGCTTTATAGGATAGACCCATGTTGTTGTAGGCCTTGAAAAAATTGACTCTGCCGGCAATGGCTTTTTCAAAAAAAGGGATCGATTTCCCGTACTCTCCCATATGGTAATGGATAAGACCCATATTGTTGTTGGTCCTTGGATCCCCAGGGGAGTGGCCCAAAACCTTTTTAAAGTAATCCATTGCCCTGGAGCGTTCCCCGGATTCCATGAACGTGGTTCCAAGATTATATAAAATTCTTGTATCACCAGGGGCCTTTTCCAGGGCTCTTTCAAAGCATGATACTGCTTTTTCAGTTTTGCCGTCCTTCTGGTAAAAATTACCGAGATTGAATAGAATTTCCGGATGGTCAGGCAGGAAGTTAAGGGCATTTTCAAGGAGCTGTTTTGCATGGGTACGTTTTCCAGCCCTGTCTAAGGCTATGCTGAAGTTCACATTGGTTGCAAGGTCCGATGGTTTGAGTTTAATGGCGGCCTTGAAATGTTGAAAAGCCTTTTTATACTTTCCCATATCCATATAGATTGTAGCAAGATTGGTACGTGCATCGCAAAAATCGGGACTCTTTTTTACACACAACTGGAAACTTTTCATGGCCTTTTTTGTCTCACCCAGTTTACCGGCAGCGAGTCCAAGATTGTAGTGGGCATCTATAAAGGCGGGTTTCAACTCGACGGCTTTTTCAAAGGCTTCAAGGGCATCTTGATATTTTCCCATGCCGAAAAGGAAATTTCCCAGGTTGTTTCTGTAAAGGGGAGAGTGGGGGTTTATCCCAATGGCCTTTTTTATAAGAGGTATGGCCTCTTCATGATTTCCCCGTTCATGTTCCACACAGCTTAAAAGGTTCATGACATCGGCGTTTTCCGGGAGTATCTCCAGGGCTTCCCGATAAAGGGCAGAGGCATCTTTAAATTCACCTTTTTTATATGCTGTGCCTGCTTCCTGGAGGAGAGAAGATAGCTTTCTTTTTTTGTCCATTTGTATAAAAATCCGGCAATCACCCCAAAATCTTTCACTTTAGGGAGGAATTGCCGCCTTCCTTAATATAGCTTTCCAGATAATGAATTTGGCAACCGTACTGTAGGGGCAGCCCTCTGTGGCTGCCCTTGGGAATGGATATGCTCAGAGATTTTTCTGGAAATCTATATAATATATATTTATCCATGAGAAAAGTGTACAGCGTTCATCCATTAGAAAAAGCTTACAGCGTTCATGTTTTGTTGTGTCTGCCAGGGCCTGTATCCTATTACCTGATTCCCAGGGGAGCAATATACACAAATCTTTTTCCAGAAGTCTATAGACAAAGTAGAAATAGTTGAATAAATAAAAAAAAATGGTATCTTGCATGGTGCATCAGAGTCCAATAATTTTTAAACATGCTATAGGAGTACTCTGGGGTGTCTAAAAACCAATTTGATACACAAAGCGTGATTATGTAGAGACGCAATGCATTGCGTCTCTACCATTTCCATGATCCGGGAAGGAGAAGTTAATGGAATCCATTGGTGTGATTCGAACTTGTTTCAAAGAGATTACAAATATGCCGATACAGCCCAGGGGTGCGGCTGATGTCCAGGGAAATGTGATAATAAAAGAAAAATATATGGCGGGGCTCAAGGACCTGGATGGATTCAGCCATATATATCTGATCTATCTTTTTCATAAAGCCCAAAGGACAGAGCTTACGGTTACACCGTTTCTCGATACTGTGGAAAGGGGGGTTTTTGCCACAAGATCCCCTTTAAGACCCAACCACATTGGTCTATCCATAGTTGAGGTGGTGAAAATTAAAGGAACCGAGATAACGGTGCGGGGGGCGGATGTGCTTGATGAAACCCCGCTTCTCGACATAAAGCCCTACATCAAAAACTTTGACGGCGTTTCAGATAGTACTTCCGGATGGATGAAGGCAGATTCTGAAGAAGTGGGCCATAAACGTTCCGATGGCCGTTTTAAATAGTTTACTGGAAAGGAGCATCCCTTGGATATGGAGAAGGATCGTTCCATAAACATGATGCAGGAGCATCCGGTCATAAGGTGCTTCAATATCAGCAAATGGTACGATAACATATGTGCATTGAACAATATAAACCTGGACATCAACGCCGGAGAATTCATCTTTTTCACGGGACCTTCAGGAGCAGGCAAGTCAACACTTCTGAAACTCCTCTATCTTGATGAAAGAGCATCCCAGGGGGAGATCGTCATGAACGGCATGAATATTGCGAGGATACCCCGGGATCGAATGCCCTATGTGAGAAGAACCCTTGGAGTGGTTTTTCAGGATTTCAAACTCATTCCAACCCGTACAGTATATGATAATGTGGCCCTTGTTCTGGAGGCGGCCGGGGTAAAAAAAAACATCATACGCCAAAGGGTGCTTAAGGTTTTAAGGATCACCGGCATTGTACGTAAAATCAATGCGTTTCCCCCCTCCCTGTCCGGAGGGGAGCAGCAGCGGGTTGCCTTTGCCAGGGCGGTTGTGGGTGAACCATCCATCATAATTGCAGATGAACCCACCGGCAGTCTTGATTATGATTCCGCACGGGTTATATTCAATCTTCTTCTGGATTATAACAGAAAAGGCGTGACAATTCTTGTTGCCAGTCATAATTTACACCTTATCAATGAGACATGCAAAGCCGTCAACGGTAAAAACCCGACAGATGGAATCATCCGGGAACGCCATCTCCGCATTGTCAATGGAGTAGTGACCGAATCAGGATAAACCCTTAATATATAGTGCCAAGTGTGAGAACTTACCACTCCTGCTATTATGACTGACTTATAAAGATATGGAAACCATCTTTTATTATACGATACGGGCATTTCAGGATATGATCTCCAACAGGTTCATGACCCTTATGACCCTTATGACCATCTCCCTTTGTACCATCATCATGGCAGCATCCCTTCTATTTTACGAAAATGGTGCCCGTCTGATACGCTTCTGGTATGGAGGAATCCACATTGTCATCTATGTCGATTCCCAGGCATCATTGGCAGATATTGAAAGTATTAAGGAAAAAATCAACAAAATAGGCGGAATCAATGGGATAAGTTACGTTTCCAAGGCTGAGGCCCTGGAAGATATTAAAGCAAGCTTTCCATCCAGCACCCGATACCTTGATGATCTAAGGGAAAACCCCCTGCCCCATGCCTTTGTGCTTGCAGTTTCAGAAAAATTTGACCGGGATATGCTCAACTCTCATAACATATCGACTCTTCCCCATGTGGAATCCATTGAGTACGGCGAGAGCTGGATCCAGGGCATAGAGGCCATTCTTGATCTGTTCAGGCTCTCCGGAGCAGTTATCGGCACTCTTTTTTTCATTGCAGTGATCTTCGTTACAGGCAATGCCGTGAGCATTTCCCTGTATGTTAGACGGGAAGAGTTTGTTATAATGCGTCTTGTGGGTGCCACAGAACGCTTCATGACCCTTCCTTTTTATATAATTTCAGTGATACAGGGGGTACTGGGGGCATTGCTGGGCATCGGTATCCTGGGGTTTCTATACAGCATCATGATCTCTCTTATGGAGCAGGGAGAAACTGGTTCTCCTCTGCCTGATTTTTCAATATTTGCCATTGAACTGGAATTTCTCTCTTTACATGCCCTGGCACTTATTCCCTTAACGGCCGCACTCCTGTGCTGGATCGGATGTTTTTTTGCCCTGGGTCACTTTTTAAAAAAGAATTGATTAAACCTTGATGGTCGAATTTCGTAACAGGTTAATTGGAGGAGGCAGATTACTCCCCGCCCACAAGGGAACGGGCCTTATGCTGCTCCTTTTCACTCTATTCTGGGCAGGATACTTTACGGCATGGGCAACGGACCTGCATCCTTTATCCCTTGCTAAAGCTTTCGGACAAAGTGAAGAGTCTGTCATGGATGAGCTGCTTACTACAGGTTCCGGACAAAATGAAGAGTCTGTCATGGATGAGCTGCTTACTACAGGTTCCGGACAAAATGAAGAGTCTGTCATGGATGAGCTGGATTCCGTGGAAAGACTTTTAAACGACACCCGCATGAGGGCATCAGCCGCCGGGGCGGAGCTGGATAACCTTGGAATGGAAATAGAGGAGACCCAACGTCGCCGGAGGCTGCTGGAGGAGAACATTGTGCAAAGCAGATACTATGTAACCAAACGCATGGATGCCCTGTTCCGCATGAAGCTTATGAATAGAAAGAGGGGTCCTGCCATGCCGGAATCACTGCTCCGGTGGATGCTTCGCAGCAATGCCGTAAAAGTGATGGTGAAGGAGGACATGGAGCTTATTGGGACCATGGAAAGGCGTTACCGGGAGCTTGAAAGTGTTGAGAGTGATCTCAGGGTCAAGATGGCGGAACAAAAAGAGCTTGCTGCCCAGCTCTCGGCTCAAAGGTCCATGATTGATGCCCGGCGGCGGGAAAAGGAGAATCTGCTTCAAAGGATAAGAGAGGATAAAGATGCCGAAGCCTCGGCTTCAAAGGCATTGAAGCTGGCTGCCCTGGAACTTGAGCGGGAGATGATGTCCAGGGAAATGATGTCGGATACCCCCGGGGACAGTGAGGGCGGCACTCTTCTCTTCGCTGATATGCCGGGGCTCCTTGACATACCTGTAAAAGGAACAATTATATCAAAATTCGGCACTGAAAAAAACAGTTCATATGGTGACTTCACATTTCAAAGGGGAATTGATATAAGGGTCCAAAGGGGAGCCCCTGTAAAATCCGTTTTCCGGGGAGAGGTGGTCTATTCGCGATGGCTGAGGGGTTATGGCAATCTGATCATTATTGATCATGGGTACGGTTACCACACACTGTATGCCCATCTTGAGGAGCGTTTTAAACAAAAAGGGGACAAAGTGGCCACAGGTGAAGTGATTGCAGCGGCAGGGGACAGTGCCTCCATGAAAGGTCTGTGTCTCCATTTTGAAATCCGGCAACACGGTTCCCCCCTGGATCCCATGCAATGGCTCAGGAGCAGCTCTTGAACTGTAACTCTAGCTTTCCAGATAATTAAATTGGTTATCGTACTGTAGGGGCAGCCCCCTGTGGCTGCCCTCAAAAATGGATTTGCTAAAATATTTTTCTGGAAGTCTATCCAATTATTAATCTCAAACTGTACCCTAAAAATTATTAATCAAGGAGTCTGAAATGAATAAAAAACCAGGGCCGGTAATATCTTTCTGGATAGCCGCCGTGATGGGAATTTTGATTTTAAACCTTGTTCCAGGAGATGGCCGGCTCTCCTTTGCCGGCCCAAACAGGGACTCCACATATGAAGCCCTGAAACTCTTTACAGATGTACTTCAGGAGATTGAAGAGAGCTATGTGGATGAGGTGGATGGTGATACCCTTATTGAAAATGCCATCAAGGGAATGATCGGAAATCTTGATCCCCACTCCATATTCATGCCTCCGGAGGCCTTTGACGAGCTTCAGGATGACACCAGGGGGGAGTTCGGGGGCATAGGAATTGTAATTTCCATAAAAAAGGGTCTTCTCACCGTGGTCTCTCCCATAGAGGGCACACCGGCATACAGATCCGGCATCATGGCCGGTGATGTAATCATTGCCATTGACGGAGAATCCACAAGTGACCTTGCCCTTTGGGAGAGTGTAAAAAAGATGCGGGGCCCGACAGGGGAGTCCGTTGTGATAACCATTGTGCGTGATGGTGAGCCGGAACCCTTGGAATACAAACTGGTGAGGGCAATGATTCCCATCAACAGCGTAAGAAGTGCGATGGTGGAACCAGGGTACGGATATGTCTGGGTGACCAATTTCAGAAACAACACATCAGATGAGATAATAGATGCCTTGGATAGACTTGAATCCGAAGCTGATGGTATGAAGGGGTTGATTCTGGACCTTAGAAACAATCCAGGAGGACTTCTGAGCCAGGCCGTGGAGGTATCAGACATATTTTTACAAAAAGGTGTCATTGTCTCCATCAAGGGGAGACTGGAACAGAACTCCGAGGTTTTTGAAGCCCGTTCCACCGCCAATGACCTTATCTGCCCCATGGTTGTCATAATAAACAGCGGCAGTGCCAGTGCATCGGAGATCGTTGCCGGAGCACTCCAGGATCACAAAAGAGCCCTGATTATCGGCACTACCTCCTTTGGCAAGGGTTCTGTCCAGACCCTGAAACCTTTAAGAAATGGATTCGGCCTTAAGTACACCATAGCAAGATACTATACGCCCAGCGGCAGGTCAATACAAGCCGAGGGTATCATTCCGGATATTGAAGTTCCCTACAGGATTATGGAGAAACCGGAAAAAAAAGATACCAGGGAATCCCCCATGGCCAGACTGCTCAGGGAAAAGGATTTGAAGCATCACCTGGAGTCTGAAAAAAAAGACGGTGACCCAAAAAACAGTGACCCAAAAAACAGTGACCAGGACAATTCCCATGACCTGGATCCTGAAAAAATAGATACCGACCAGGATAAATCCCAGGATAACAGTGGTAAAAAAACTGAACCCGGGCGGAATGAAACCGATGAATCAGACATGGATGACCAGGAATCTTCGGCTTCCTCCCTCATTGATGTCGAAAAATTGAAACAGGATTATCAGGTACAGAGGGCTTTGGATATTTTAATTGGATATGATCTTTTTAGTGCTTTGAAATGAACTCCAAATTAGTGCTTTGAAATGAACTCCAAAACTCCATCCGTACCTTTGGCAGAGGATTCAAAAAACAAGATGTCCGGAACCCTTCCCGGGAAGAGGTCCATAAAAAGGGGAGATTCCAGAAAAAGAACCCCTTTTTTTAAAGA
>JADGBO010000022.1:0-3142 GCA_015231465.1 Desulfamplus sp. | reverse complement strand
AAAAACCTTGATGCCATCCCCCATGTTAAAGGAGTGAACAATCACATGGGATCGGCCATAACCGCCCTCTCCCCCCAGATGCACCAGATATTTACAATTTTAAAGATAAGGGAGCTGTTCTTCATCGACAGTATGACATCAAAACACTCCCTGGGCAGACAGTCCGCCCATCTTTTTCAGCTTCCCTTTGCCGAAAGGGACATCTTCCTTGATAACGTCCAGGAGATTTCATATATCAAGGGACAGATAAAAAAACTGATTTTTATTGCATTGAAAAACGGTTACGCCATCGGCATAGGCCACCCCTATCATGCAACCTACCTTGCATTAAAAAATGAAATCCCTGAATTGAAAAAACAGGTAAGGATAGTTCCGGCCTCGACCCTTGTGGCGGTGCCCTTAGAGCCTTTGCCCTAAGCTTCTCCATCGGTCAAAATCCAGGCTCTATCCATTTTTTAAATTGTACCGGGGTTGGCATCGTTAAAATATTATGTTAAACATGCCCGGAAAAAGTAATAACCCGGCACGGTGAATCCGGAGCAGCATCCTGGAGTACCATATCAATACAATCTGGAATTCCATCCATTGGAGACCATGAAATGTCAATTGAATTTTATTTTATAGCAGTCTGCATACTCATAATGTTTGCAGCATTCGATCTTGTTGTGGGCGTAACCAACGATGCTGTAAATTTCCTCAACTCATCCATTGGCTCCAAAGCCGCTCCCTTCAAGGTTATCATGGTTATTGCAAGCCTTGGAATCCTTGCAGGCGTAACTTTTTCCGGAGGCATGATGGAGGTTGCAAGAAAAGGGATATTCAACCCCCAGTTCTTCACCATGCCGGATCTTATCGCTATTTTCATTGCGGTGATGCTCACGGATATTCTTCTGCTGGACCTGTTCAATACCCACGGTCTTCCCACATCTACCACCGTCTCAATTGTGTTTGAGCTTCTCGGAGCTGCCGTTGCAATATCTGTAATAAAAATTGCCGCAAATACGGAAAGTGCCATGGCACTATGGGACTACATAAATACTGCCAAAGCACTGACCATTGTTTTCGGTATTCTTCTCTCCATTGTCGTGGCTTTCTTTTCCGGGGCAGCGGTGCAGTTTGTCACCCGCTCCATTTTTACCTTCGACTATATGCCGAGACTTAAAAAATACGGCTCTGTCTGGGGCGGGTTTGCCATGGCATCCATAACTTTTTTCATCCTTATCAAAGGCTCCAGCGGTGCCACATTCATGACCCCTTCAATGGTGGAATGGATACACCAACACTCATTTGCGATAATCTGCGTTATATTTGTAGTGACTGCTGTGACGTTTCAGATTCTCCTCATGAAATTCCAGATCAATATCCTGAAGCCCATCATTCTTGTGGGTACATTTGCCCTTGCCATGGCATTTGCAGCCAACGATCTTGTCAATTTTATAGGAGTTCCCCTGGCAGGTCTCCACGCCTATCTGACAGCGGTGGGCTCATCGGATCCCATGAATATAACCATGGAAGCCCTGGGCGGTAAGGTTCATACACCCACAGCCATGATGCTCCTTGCCGGTTCAATTATGGTTATCACCCTTTGGGTTTCAAAAAAAGCCAAAACAGTCACTGAAACAGAGATCAGTCTGGGACAGCAGGATGAAGGGATGGAGCGGTTTGAGTCCATCTGGCTCTCCCGTAAAATTGTAACCATGGCTGATTCGGTGATGAATTCCGTTAAACTCATAATCCCGGAATATGTGGGCAATACCTTTGCAAAAAGATTGAAACCTGTTGAATCATGTACATTGTCAAACTCATCCGAAAAACCATCCTTTGATCTTTTAAGGGCTGCCGTCAATTTAATGGTTGCAAGTGCCGTTGTCTCCTTTGCAACCTCTTTTAAACTGCCCCTCTCAACTACATATGTAACATTCATGGTTGCCATGGGTACCTCTTTTTCCGACCAGGCCTGGGGACGTGAGAGTGCGGTCTATCGTGTCACAGGCGTACTCACCGTTGTGGGAGGATGGTTCATGACGGCGGTGATTGCATTTGCCGTCTCCTTTGTTTTTGCCACGATAATTTTCCATTTTAAAATAATTGGTATCATAGGTATTCTGAGTTTTGCCGGATTTTTAATCTGGAAAAACCATGTAAAACATAAGGATCGTGAAAAAGAGAAGGATGAGGAGAAGATATTCTCCATGGATACTGTGGAAAACTTTGAAGATGCCCTCTCGGCAACCTTTGATCATCTGGCCTATCTCCTTGGCAGCATAAGAGATTCAATGGATGTAACCTTTGAGGCACTGTTCCGGGAGGATATCAATCCATTAAAAAGGGAAAGAAAAAGGGTAAAACAGTTCCAGATATGGACAAATACCATCATTGCCAACATTTTCAAGGTACTGAGACATCTCCAGCAGGAGGATGAGGAGGTTTCCTATAACTACTATCAGATCATAAGGCGTATGCAGAAAATTTCAGACAACCATCGCGATACAGTTGCCCGGGCCGCCATGCATGTAAGCAACTCCCATAAAGGTCTTCTTCCTGTTCAGATTGATGAACTCCATGAAATAAAGTTATCTGTAATGGAGATTCTAAAGATGGCTGAAATATCATTTCATGAAAGGGATATCACCAATTATCATGATATTGCAAAAAAGTATCAAAGTTTGCGGACGCTAATTGAAAAATACAATGCAAACCAGATCGGCCGAATACGGGATAACTCATCAAAAACCAGACTGAGCATTCTTTTTTACGGCATCAGCGGAAACTGTCTGACCATGATGCGCCAGAACATCAAACTGCTTGAGATATTCAATGATTCATTCAAGCTTGATGAGAAACTGTCTAAATCTTATATCAAACTTGATAAACATTAAGACCCTAAACAGACATGGCTGACATTCAGCCAACCCCGAAGATTAAAATTTGTATCCATTTTTACGGTAAAGATTAATCAATCATGCAGAAACCGAAAAATCAATTGACATCAATTCTCAATGGTGTTATTTAGCCTTCCATAAATTTTGATCGGGCCGTTAGCTCAATTGGCAGAGCAACTGACTCTTAATCAGTAGGTTGAAGGTTCGATTCCTTCACGGCCCACCATATAAAATCAAGGGGTTACAGCCAATCGGTTGTA
>JADGBO010000229.1 GCA_015231465.1 Desulfamplus sp. | reverse complement strand
CTGACTGATATTGAGACCGTCAAAATCAGAGATAAATATCTCCTTGTGGCCTTCCACAGTTGAAACAAAGGCGATCCTGCTTCCGAAAACACCTCTTTTGCCGGTAAGGGAGAGAGATATTTCCGAACAGAAAAGATAGATGACCTTTCTTATATCGTCCCGGCTTGTGACGGTATAGGCCTTGCCGACGAGAATGGTCTCCTTGAATGTGTCAAAAAGCCTCAATTCCAGCCTGATATTTCCATTATGCTCCACTACACCGCCGGTAATGAGCAGGTCGGCACCGATGGAAGTCCAGTTTTTATAGGTTATGTCGCCACCGGTTATGCCCTTCAGGGAAGGTTTCTCAAGAAAAGCTTCCGGATCCATAATTTTAAGGTAACCTGTAAAATCAAGGGCGGCCGAAAGAATATCCACGGCCTCCCGGCCTATCTCATCTTCTGCTTCATGGCCGGTCATGCTCCTGAAGTCAGGTATTGCAAGGGGAATTCGTTTAACCAGCGGGTCAGATATGTTTATATAGGCATATCGGCAATGGAGCAGTGAATCACCAAAAATGGCAGATGTAATAAATGCCAGTGAGCATAGAGTAATAATTTTAATTGTCTTTTTCATGAAGTCGGTTCCAAAAAAACTTGGTGACATTTCAGTTTGGCAAATTTGTCAATGTCCATTTCTAAATTTCCTGGGAGTGAATTATCTAAGTCCCGGGAGTGAATTATCTAAGTCCCGGGGGTGAATCATCTAAGTCCCGGGGGTGAATCATCTAAGTCCCGGGGGGTGAATCATCTAAGTCCCGGGAGTGAATTCTCTAACTCCTGGTAGTGAATTATCTAAGTCCCGGAGTGAATATTATCTAAGTCCCCTGGGAGTGAATGTAAAACCCACAATGTAGGGTGAGTATCCTGGCGGAGGCGGAGGCAGGGGATTTGACTTTTTAATTGCCTTTAAAGCTGAATCATCAAGATAAGCGTTGCCTGATCTTGTCTCGAACCATACATCCTTTATTTCGCCGTCATGTAAAATTTCAACCATGACAATGGCAAGAAGTTCCTCTTTCTGTCCCGCAAGTTTTTCATTAAAGACCCAATTAGGCCTTATGCGGAACTCCAGGGCGGAATGGTAGAGATTGATGGTATGCCGGGAGGCCCGCCCTCCTTCCACGCCGGGAGCTGCTCCGGTATTTCCTCCCGGGGCCCTTTTTTCGTCGTTACGGCCTTCCACCTCTCCCCGCAGCCGCTCAAGGGCACTGGCCAGTATCTTTTCCCTATCCGGAGAGTCCAGGCTCTTTTCATCCTTTACAGCCTGTTGAACTTTGGGAGGTTCCTGATTCCGTTTTTTCTCCTCCACTGCCTTCAGCTTCTCTTCATCATAGGTTTTACGCTTAAGGGAAACCTTCTTTTCCCTGGTATCCGTTCCGGTATCAGGCTGTTTTTCAGCAGTTTCCCCGGGCTTCTCATTGATAACCATATCTTTTTCAGGCTCCCTGGGTACGACATAAGCGGACTCTTTCCCGGGATCAGGTATATTAACTGATTCGGAGTTCTGATTTT
This sequence comes from Desulfamplus sp., assembly GCA_015231465.1. GTDB lineage: Bacteria > Desulfobacterota > Desulfobacteria > Desulfobacterales > Desulfobacteraceae > Desulfamplus. The sequence continues at coordinate 3,887 of JADGBO010000229.1, read as the reverse complement.
TGGGATTCTGATTTTCCGGAGTCTTATTTTTCTGGATTTCCACAGGCTTGAGCATCTCAATTTCAGAATCGGCAGTGGTCTCTATTTCCGAGGCAGCCACAGAATCAATTTCAGGAATGCTCTCCTGGATGCTGGTACCCTCATTTTCAAAAAAGGACTCATACTCTTCTGCCAGGGGTATATCATAGGGAGTTCCTGGAGAAAAGGAGACCAGATCCACATGCACCGCCGGAGGCATGGTTTTCACAACTCCTATATTGTGGATAAACATCATCGAAAAGAGCAGTATCCCGTGCATGACAATGGAGACTCCATAGAAAAGAGGCCCGGAATAACCCATGCCCATATCGTCTCCACCTGCTGCCGATGCATCCAAATACATCTTTCACACGTCCTCTTCAGGGAGGGTTATCATTCCCAGGGAGACAACTCCGGCAGCCTTGAGTTTTGACATCACGCCCACCACCACACCATAGGGAACATCCTTGTCAGCTTTTAAATAGAGATCACGCCTTTCAATGTTTTCAAGTATCTTTCCAAGTTTTTCCGTCAACAGGGCAATCTCCACCTGATGATCGTTGATAAAGACCTGACCGTCATTTTTAATGGATACCACAAGTGTGTCGTCCTCGGCCTTGAGCGGGGAAGCCGATGTTCTGGGAAGATTGACATCTACCCCCTCAACCATCATGGGAGCCGCTACCATGAAAATAATGAGAAGAACCAGCATGACATCCACAAAAGGAGTCACATTTATCTCGGACATCAACTGATCACCGTCACCGCCAATATGCATCACTCCCCCCTTTTACCCACAGGTACGCCCACCACCTTTTTGGAATCGGCACCGGAGTTTGCCCCCCTGCTGATATCCCGCTCTACAATATTTAGAAGATCCGCCGAAAAACTCTGAAGTTCCGAATCCAGTACCCTGATACGATCCGTGAAATAATTGTAGGCCACCACCGATGGAATGGCCACGGCAAGACCCGCTGCCGTAGCCACAAGTGCTTCTGAAATTCCCGGAGCCACCACGGCAAGGCTTGCCGATTTACTCATGCCTATGCCCTGGAATGTATTCATTATACCCCAGACAGTTCCAAAAAGACCTATAAAAGGAGCAGTGTTTCCTGCGGTGGCAAGAAATGGAACCAACTGGGAAAGACGTCTGATCTCGACACCTATGGAGCGCCGCAAAGCCCTTTGAACACTGCCGATCATGCTGTGGGAAGGCACTCCGCACCCCCCTGTCCCTGATTTAAGGTCTGGAGAGGAAGAGTAGATATCTTCATACTTTTTAATCTCCATATACCCCGTAATAAACACCCTGGCAAGGGGGCTGGTTTTCAAAATTTTTGCCTTGGCAAAGGCATCGGTGAGATTGCGGCACTGCCAGAATATATCCGTAAAATCCACAGAGTCCCTGTATGCTCTTCGGATATAACGGTACTTGATGAAAATAATTGCCCATGAGGTAATTGAAAAAAAGAGCAGCAGGAGCATCACAGCCTTTACAACAGGGCCTGCACTCATGAGCATATGAAAAAGATCGTTGGTTTCCGGATTCATTGAAACGCTCCAAAGTTAAGACTTATTTCATAAGATGGATGTACTAAAACAGATACCTTCCAGAATCTGGTTGCCAATGCTATATGAGACCTTCTTTCCTGTCAAGCCTTCATGGTTCATGGGTACAACAAAAAAAGCCCCTGCACATCATAATAGAGTGTACAGAGGCTTTACTGTCATAAAGAAGTGACGGAAAAGGGCTTAAGCACCCTGATATTCAAACCTTTTTTTTATATGAAAGTCCCCATATTTTAAGTAAGGGCGTATTGCAATACGCCCCTACTTTCATGCTTCGATTGTGGCGGTCAGCCGCCATGGCCGTTATATGAAAGTCCCTATATTTTAAGGCTTTCGGGACTTTCATTGTTCGTTGTGCCCGTCAGGGCATGGCCGTTATATTAATAAGGTTTACATCATACCCATTCCGCCGCCCATGCCGCCCATGCCGCCGCCGGGCATACCTCCGCCGGATCCGGCATCCTTTTCAGGCTTTTCTGCGATCATGGCTTCGGTGGTCAGCATTATAGATGCAACACTTGCTGCGTTCTGAAGTGCAAATCGGACAACTTTCTTGGGATCAATAACACCTGCCTCAATGAGATCCTCGTAAACATCGGTTCTGGCATTGTAACCAAAGGCACCGCTGCCTTCCTTGACCTTGTTGATGACAACAGAGCCTTCGACACCGGCATTGTTGGCAATCTGACGCAGGGGCTCTTCAATGGCCCGGGCAACAACCTTGATACCAAGGGTCTCTTCGGCATCTCCCTTGAGAGAAGAGAGTGCTTCAATACACCGAACAAGGGCAACACCACCGCCGGGCACAACACCCTCTTCCACAGCAGCCCTTGTGGCATTAAGGGCATCCTCGACCCTGGCCTTTTTCTCCTTCATCTCGGTCTCGGTGGCAGCACCCACACTGATAACGGCAACACCGCCGATCAATTTTGCAAGTCTCTCCTGGAGTTTCTCCCTGTCATAGTCGGATGTGGTCTCATCAATCTGGGCACGGATCATCTTGACCCTGCCTTCAAGGGCTTCCCTGGAACCGTTGCCATCGACAATTGTTGTGTTGTCCTTGTCGATCACGATGGACTTGGCCTGGCCAAGGTCATTTAGTCCAACATTCTCAAGTTTCAGGCCCACATCCTCGGATACAACCTGTCCTCCGGTGAGAACCGCAATATCCTCAAGCATGGCTTTTCTTCTGTCACCAAATCCCGGTGCCTTTACCGCCGCAACATTGAGGGTACCCCTGATCTTGTTCACAACAAGGGTTGCAAGGGCCTCACCTTCAATATCCTCTGCTATTATAACAAGGGGTTTGCCCATCTTGGCAACGGATTCAAGAACAGGAAGCATATCTTTCATGCTGCTGATCTTCTTGTCGCATATAAGTACAAAGGGATTCTCAAGCTCGGCAACCATTTTTTCCACATTGGTGGCAAAGTAGGGAGAGAGGTAACCCCGGTCAAACTGCATACCCTCGACCACATCAAGGGTTGTCTCCATGGATTTTGCCTCTTCCACGGTAATTACACCCTCTTTGCCCACTTTACCCATTGCTTCTGCAATTATATTGCCGATGGTCTCGTCACTGTTGGCGGAAATGGTGCCGATCTGGGCGATCTCTTTCTGATCCTTGGTGGGTTTGCTCATGGACTCAAGCTCGGAAACGATCTTGGCAACGGCCATATCAATACCCCGTTTGATACCCATGGGGTTGTTGCCGGCAACCACAAGCTTCTGACCCTCTTCGTAAATGGACCTGGCAAGAACCGTTGCAGTGGTGGTGCCGTCCCCGGCCATGTCACTGGTCTTGCTGGAAACCTCCTTCACCATCTGGGCACCCATGTTTTCAAATTTATCCTCAAGATCTATCTCTTTGGCAACGGTCACACCGTCTTTGGTCACATTGGGGGAACCCCAGGATTTTTCAATAACAACATTTCTTCCCTTGGGACCGAGTGTCACAACAACAGCGTCTGCAAGGGTTTTAACACCTTTAAGCATTGCCTCGCGGGCCTTTGCATCATATTTAATCTCTTTAGCCATTTTTACGGGCCTCCATCTATTATATTTTTGATATATTTATTATCAATCGTATACAAGTCTATGTTTAAAATGATTAATTGGAGAACCATATCATAAAGAGCTTTGAGATGTCTAATCTTTTTTCCGCAGGCTTCAATGAAAGCCAGTTGAAAATTTTGTATGAAGCTGTAGGGATTGCCGAGGAGCTGGTGAGCAATCACTATAAAATGTCCTCGGCCCAGTGGCTTCGAAGCCGTTATGATATAAAGACCCTGAAGGAGCTT
>JADGBO010000228.1 GCA_015231465.1 Desulfamplus sp. | reverse complement strand
TTCGTTGTGCCCGCCAGGGCATGGCCATTATATCAAAATCATATCACGTTTAGTACGTGACGGGATGATACAATTCAATCTCTGGAAGAAACTGAAAATGCTTGGTATTCAGAGTATATAATGGAAGATGATGGACAATCGCGGTTGCAGCGATGATCGCGTCTGGAAGTCCTAACTTATGGCTTAACGAATAGGTCTCCATCAGCATCAGAAACTTCTCCGAAATCATCGTATTGAGAGCAAATCGCGAAATACTCTGAAGATGGGTTCGTATTTTATTGAGTTCGACTTTATTCAGTACTCCAAAATACAATTCCGCCTGTGTAATGGCACTGACGGCAAGATGTTGTTGTCCAATGCTATGGAGTTCTTGAAGAATATACGCCGTATTTTTATAGAACTCAATCAGGACATCAGTATCTCAGATGATCATATGGAATATTGCCTCCATGCCTGTTGACGTAACTTATCAACCGTGATCTCTCGATTCGCCCATAACCCAGCATACGAAAAAAAGTCTCCCGTATTCTCAACAGGAGTTTCGGGTTGGACAATCTTTTCGTCAGTCGTATTTGTTTGAATGATCTTCACAAAGTCTAAGGCACGAAGGAATTCAACCAATTTTAACGCTTTATATTGATCCTGTATCTGGACAACAAATTCCATTATCTCTATCCTTTTATCAGAGCGTGGCAAGAAAACCACGCAATCACAAGTCCAGGGAGTCTTAAATTATGAGGACTTTCATATAAAAAATATTTTTTTATCATCCACCCTTGAAACATGATATGTTTCAACAAAGGGATTTACGGACTCCGTCCCTTTTAGTCAGCCACTCCTCCATGCGATCCATGCCCTTTTCAATGTTCTCCATGGAGTTGGCATAGGAGAAACGGAGATAGCCCTCACCGTTGTTGCCAAAGGCAATGCCCGGGGTGACCGCCACATGGGCACTCTCCAGTATCTCCATGGCCAGGGCAGATGAATCCATGGATATGTGACGGGCGTTGGCAAAGAGATAAAAGGCCCCTGTGGGTTCAACGGTGATGCCCAGGCCCATGCCTTTAAGCCTTTTTATCATATACAGGCGACGTCTGTTGTAGGTCTCCCGCATCTCTGTGATCTCACTTTCGGATTCAGTGAGGGCCGCTATACCGGCCAGTTGAATCACCGAGTTGGCACATATGAAAAAGTTCTGGTGAAATATCTGGATGGGACGAATAAAGTTATCCGGCACGATAAGGTATCCCAGGCGAAGGCCGGTCATGGCGAAGAGCTTTGAAAATCCGTTGAAAACAAAGGCATCTTTATCTGTTTCAAGTATTGAGGGGGCAGTGCCGCTGTAAACCAGACCATGGTATATCTCATCGGATATAACCGCAATTTCATTGGAATGGGCCAGGGAGACAATCTCCTCCATGGTCTCCCTGGGCATAACATTGCCTGTGGGGTTTGAGGGGGAGTTCACGAGGATTGCCTTGGTTTTTGATGTTATCTTTTCAGAAATGGCTTGGGGAGTATATTGAAAGGCATCCTTTTCATATACAGGAACCGTCACCGGAACCCCCTGGGCAAATTTTATGAAGTTGGGATAACAGACATAGTGGGGATCTGATATTATAACCTCATCCCCGGGATTTATCATGGCCATGAAGAGGAGCATCATTGCCGGGGATGTGCCTGATGTAACAATGATGTTGCCGGGATTTACCATTACCGAGTAGGTTCTGTCGTAATATTCTGCAATGGCCCGTCTAAGGCGGATGTCTCCAAGGCTGTGGGTGTAACTGGTTTCACCGCTTTCCAGTGCATCCAGGATTCGGGTTTTTACGCATCCAGGGGTTGAAAAATCAGGTTCTCCCACCTCAAGATGGACCACGTCGATACCCTTTGATTCCATTTCACGGCTCTTTTCCATCACATCCATGACCACAAACGGTGTGATATTCCCTGTCCTCTCCGCCGGTTCCAGATATTTCATGTTTTATGAGTACTCCTATATAACCTTGTTCAATGGATATTCAATGATCCCTTCTGCCCCTTCCTTGAGAAGCACCGGAATGAGATCCCTTACAACGCCTGCATCCACAATGCTCTCAATGGAAAACCAGTCGGACTGATAGAGATGGGCCACGGTGGGACCCTTTAGGCTTGGCAGGATGGAGACTATCTTCTCCATTTTGGACTCGGGCACATTCATCTTGAGGCCCACCATCTGATCGGCCACCAGGGCACTTTGAAGAAGAAGGGCTATCTGTTCGATCTTCTGCCTCTTGGCAGGATTCTGCCATGCGATTTTATTGGCAATGAGCTGGGTATTTGTCTGCATCATCTCATGGATCACCTTGAGATTGTGGGCCCTGATGGTGCTTTCGGTTTCTGTGATCTCCACAATGGCATCGGCAAGTCCTGAAACGATCTTGGCCTCTGTGGCACCCCAGGAAAATTTGACGTTTACATCTATCCCTCTATCCTTGAAGTAGCGTTTTGTGAACTTGACAAGCTCTGTGGAGACAGTTTTCCCCTGGAGATCTTCAAGTGTATTCATTGGCGAGTCCCCGGCAACAGCCACGATCCACCTTGCAGGTCTTGTACTCACCTTGGAGTAGATCAGATCCGAAACCACATGTACATCCGACCCGTGTTCCGCAATCCAGTCCTTGCCGGTGAGACCGGCATCAATGACTCCGCTCTCTACATTGATGGACATCTCCTGGGCCCTGCACAGGGCACATTCAATGGTGTTGTCGTTAATATCCGGGAAATAGCTTCGGCCGTTGACATTGATTTTCCAGCCGGATCGTCTGAAAAGGCCTACGGTTGCATCCTGGAGACTCCCTTTGGGGATACCCAGTTTGATTATTTTTGTCATGATATTAAAACCTGTTCCTTAAATTATCGTTAAATTTAAACTTTTCTGATAGTACTTTTGGGATGATATGAAGGATGCCTTTTTATTTTGAATAAACTTATATTTGAACATCAAGGAAAAACTTTACAAAATTTTCGGGAACAGCTACGGCACTCCTTGTTTTATAATTAAAAAATACAATTCCTGTTTTTGCCAGGGCAACATCCCTTGAAAGGGTTGTATTGACTACCTTGAAAAAGAGTTCAAATCCCTTTGAGGTCTTCTCTCCCACGGCCATCTCGATTTTCAGTCCATCTCCCATGAATGCTTCGGAAAGATACTGGACGGCAAGGTCTGCAAAAATTACATAAATATCTTCATCCGGGGACATTTCAATTCCAGTATATTTGAAAAAAGCCGCTGATGCGTCATTGAGAATGTTCACAAGATTATCGAATCCAAGATGGGATGCCTTGCTGAGATCAGTGACCCGTACTGTTACTTCATGGACAAATATTGTTGTGTCCGGGTATTCAAGACGAATCCTTGGCATTTGTTATCTCCTTTTGACGTTTTTTTTATATGAAAGTCCCCATATTTTAAGGGGCGTATGCAATACGCTTTCTCGTAATCCATTACCGTATAACTACCACCAGAGGGGCGTATGCAATACGCTTTCTCGTAATCCATTACCGTATAACTACCACCAGAGGGGCGTATGCAATACGCCCCTACTTCGATTGTGGCGGTAATGCCGCCATGGCCGTTATGGGAAAGCTGTGAGTAATTTTTAAAGGGACTCCCTGGTGTCAATCTCCCTGTCATGGAGTCCTATGAGATACAAGAGGCCGTCAAGTCCCACATTTGATATGGCCCCCGATGTTTTCTCCCTTACCACCGGCTTGGCATTGTAGGCAACTCCCAGGCCGGCAATGGTCAGCATGGGCAGATCATTGGCTCCATCCCCCACGGCAATGGTCTGTTCCAGGGAGATGCACTCCCTTTGGGCAATCTCCCTCAGGAGGTCCGCCTTTTTTTCACCGTCTATGACTTCGCCCTTTACTTTACCGCTTACCTTTCCATCTTCAATATCAAGCTCATTGGCATAAAGATAATCAAAGTTCAATCTCTTTTGCAAGTATCTTCCCATGAATGTGAATCCACCGGAAAGGATACCGAGCTTATATCCCAGATCCTTGAGGGTTTTTGTTACAAGCTCAACCCCCTCGGACAAAGGAAGAGTCGGGGCCAGGCGTTCCAGCTCTTCCTCTCCAATGCCCCTTAAAAGGGAAACCCTTTTTGTAAAGCTCTCCTTGAAATCCATCTCCCCGGCCATGGCAGAGGCTGTTATGGCGGCCACAGCATCTCCCACACCGACAATTTTTGCAAGCTCGTCGATGACTTCGGCCTGTATCAGTGTGGAGTCCATGTCAAACACCACAAGTTTTCTGTTTTTGCTGTAAACGCTCTCCATGTGAAAGGAGATATCTATACCTGTGGACCGGGATATATCCATAAATCCTGCCCGCATGGCATAGAGATTTTTTGGGGTGCCGCTTACATGCATCCTGATGCATGCCCTGTCTTTCCGGGATAGTGAGGGGTTTGAGTTTCTGGAGCAGAACGGGGCACCCAGGGGAATCCTTCCGGTGAGTCTGGAGATGCGGTCTATGTTGAGATCATGTTCAGCAATGATTTGGGTAACCCTGGATATCTGAAAAGCGGTGAGTCTTTTGCCGAGTAGTGTGATGATCCGCCTCTCCTGCCTCCTGGCACATACCCATTGGTCGTAATCTTCCGGACTTACAGGTCTTATATCCACTTTAAGGGAGAGGGAATGGCCCTGGATGAGCATCTCCTTGAATATGGATGAAAAATCTCCGGCATCGGGTATCTCCACCAGAATGCCCAGGAGGATATGTTCATGGATCACGGACTGCCCTATATCAAGAACATTTACGCCATATTTTCCAAGAATGCGTGTAAAATGGCTGTTGATGCCCTTCCTGTCCCTGCCGCTTATGGTCACCAGTACTATTTCGCTCATATTATCCGTCTTTCCGGCAGCATGGCAAACAGCTCTTCCAAAAGCCTGTTTATCTTGGATGAAGCACGTTTGGCCTGCTCTATTATCTCATCTATGGTTGCCCTTTCAGGCATATCCGGGTTGTTTATATTGGTTATGGTGGCAAGACCCAGAATTTCCATGTTGCCGTGGACCGCTGCAATGGCCTCCATGACCGTGGAGAATCCAACGGCATCGGCACCGATGGTTTTCAGGTATCGGTTCTCGGCAGGCGTCTCCAGGGAGGGACCCTGAAGTCCGGCATAGACCCCGTTATGAAGGACAATGGGATTATCCGGAAAACGGGCTGAATAGTCAGCGGCAGCCTTGCCGGCAAGACGGATGAGGTCTTTGGAATAGACTTCGGTCATATCCGGAAACCTGATCCCCCAGGGATCCTGGTTGGGGCCTGTCAATGGATTCATGCCGGTGAGGTTGATATGGTCGGTTATAACCATTATATCGCCGATGGAGAAGTAGCGGTTCAATCCCCCCGAGGCATTGCTTATAATGAGGGTTTTTATGCCCAGGGTCT
>JADGBO010000227.1 GCA_015231465.1 Desulfamplus sp. | reverse complement strand
CTATAAAAATGACAGGTGAATATAAAGTTCCTGTACGCCTTTACAAGGATGTCGAGCCCGAAATAACCGTGAAGGTAGTGCCTGAAGAGAAAACCTCGTAATCAACCATCTTGGCGGGCACAACCAAACATGAAAGCTGGGTAGGTGATTACTGACGGCTTTCATATAACGGCCATGCCCTGGCGGGCACAACGAACAATGAAAGTAGGGGCGTATTGCAATACGCCCTTACTTAAAATATGGGGACTTTCATATAAAAAATAAGCAGGGGGGGGTGGCATGGTTCAGTAAAACCTTCATAATTATTGGCCATTATTGAAAGGTGCCTTGAGTTCTACTCTTTTTATCGTTATAACAGCCATGGTGGCATTACCGCCACCATCAAAGCATGAAAGCAGCATAGGTGATTACTGACTTCTGACGATGCACGTTAAGGGAGAGATGCCATGCGGGAATTCAACACCAGCGGCCCTTGTAATCCGGCTCTGCACTACACAGTGCTTCGGGAGTCCCTGATGCAAAAGGGCCTGGAAAAGGTACGCAAGGGTCGCTACTTCACCATTTTCGCACCAAGACAGACGGGCAAGACCACCTATTTTCAACTTCTGATGAAGGAGTTGGCCCGGGATGGCTTTTTGCCCGTCTGGGTGAGCTTTGAAAATTTTAAAACCCTGGAGAAACACCGGTTTTATCACGCCCTGAACTCAGATATGACCTATGAGCTGAAGCGTTGGGGCCTGGAGACCTTGCCGGAAATTAATGATGCCCATGATCTGCAAGCAACCTTTTCTACCCACCGTTACGGCGGTGTGAAGCTTGTCATGGTCATCGACGAATTTGAAGGCACTCCGGAGAGTGTCCTCAGTGAGTTGATGCACACTTTTCGTAAAATGTATCATCAAAAAGAGCAGCACTGTCTGCACTCCCTGATCCTGGTGGGGGTTAGCACCATTGCGGAGCTGGTGATCTCCCATGCATCACCGTTCAACATCGCCGACGAGCTGGAGGTGCCGTATTTTACCTTCGACGAGGTGGAGTATCTCATCGGCCAGTACGTGGGGGAGTCCGGCCAGGCCTTTGAGTCCGAGGTGATCCGGGCTGTTTACGAGAACACCAACGGCCAGCCCGGGCTGGTCTGTGGAATGTGTCGCCATCTGGTGGAGATCAGCCCGGATAGTCAGCTCCCCGTGGCCATAACGGATTTTTTTACAGCCCTGCAATATTTTTTGACGAAAAAACTGGATAAGAATATTGCCAATGTCGTGCAAAAAGCCAGGCAGAAAAGAAATTTCATGATTCGCCTGCTCTTCAGCGAGGAACCTCTCCCGTTTCTGGTGGATGACCCGGACATTGCCTTCCTGTACGCCAACGGCGTGATTGATGAAAAGGACGGCCAGGTCCACATTCCCGTTCCCCTGTACGCCAAGCGGTTGATCAATGCCTTCCGTCCCCTGGTCAACGGGGAAACCCAGCATTACGTGGTAACCCGGGAGGAGATGCTCGGCCGTTATTTGACCGATGCCGGCGGCCTGGATCTGGATGCCCTGCTGGAGGAATACCGGAGTTATGTACGCCGGAGGGGTTTTCGGGCCTTTGATGCCAGACACCTTCGGGAAGCGGCCTGGCACTACTCCCTGGATGGGTTCATCACCTTTTTCATTCAATGTCTGGGCGGACAGACCCTGGTGGAAGTTCCCTCCGGCAAAGGCCGCACCGACATCCTGATTCTTCACGGTGATAAGAAATACATCATTGAAACCAAGCGATATGTGAATCACCATTACTTCCAGCACGGCAAGTCCCAGTTGGCCCAGTATCTCATCTCGGAAAAACTGAATACCGGGTATTACGTTGTCTTCAGCCGGCTGCATACGGACCGGGACACCCTGTTCACCAGGGAAACGGTTCTGGGCAGGCAGATTAACACCCACATCATTCCGGTGGCCTTTGAGCAGCCCAGCCGCATGGAAATGCCGGAGGAGTTGAAGTTGAGCCGGGAGGAAATCATCGCGGCCAACCTTATCAAGACCGGTGCCCTTTCGCCGGAGGAGATCGCCGGTACCACCGGTGTCCGCTTAGAACGGGTCCGTGCCTTGCAGGAGCTGTTTGGGGAAGAAGATGACGGCGGCGTTGTACAAATCCCGTGAGTGATGAGGATAAATTAAGGGTGGGATGTTGAAATCCTCGTGAGTGATAAGTTCTCCCACTGACCACTGCTGATAGTACTGTAATGCAATATATAACCACAATATAGGGTGTGGGATATGAGAACTTACAACTCTTGAGTTGAAATCTATCCCTGTTTTTCAAAGATGCCTTTTATTTTCGTTACCATTTTTCTCATGTCAAAGGGTTTGGGAATGTAACCGGCCGCTCCCAGGTCCATGGCCTTTTTACGCCTGGCCTCATCCTCAATAATTGAAAATATCAGCACCGGAATGGATTTTATATCACTATCTTTTTTCATGCGGCCAAGGGTTTCAAAGCCGTCTTCTCCGGGCATGAATATGTCAAGAAGTACAATGTCAGGCCTTGTGGAACGGGCAAGTTCAATGCCGTCCATGCCGTTTCCCGCGGTTACGATGGTGAATTTCTCTTTTTGAAGAAGCTTTTCCAGCACCTTGCAGGTCACTTCATCGTCATCTATTACGAGAACCACGGGGTTATTTTCACCCATTCTCCCATTGATTTTTGCATCATTTATTTGGTCCATTCCACCATCCAATTCAGCCATCCATTTCCATCATAAATTGTTTATTAGAAAGTCTCCATAACATACTGACATATAAAGACTTTCATCCATCGTTGTGATACCCTCGCAATCATGAGGGTTTATTGGAATGATTTAACTGATCACTGAACAGATCACTGAACAGATCACTGAACAGTTCACTGAACAGTTCACTTTTTTTGTTCACTTTTTTTGTTCAAGCTTTTCAAAGGCAACCTGTTCATATTTGAAAACCGCACCGGTCATTTTTCCCGAAGCCTCCATGAGGGGTTCACCGGTTACCTTGACGATAATTCGGGTATTGTCGGGCCTCATAAAACCGAGTACATAATTTTCAAGACCCTTGCCGCTTTTTTTTATAAGTGCCAGGGGAGTCTCCCGGGGAGGTATGGGGTTACCTTCCAGGTCGGTGATGTTGAATTTTGGAGAGTCTATTTTCATCTTTATCAGCCTGTGTTTTTTCAAACCCATGATCTCTTCGGCATGGCGGTTGGTATATTGAATTTTACCTTCCGAGGTTACGGTGAAGAGGGCAGCAGGGCTTATTTCCAGAACAGATTTAAGCTGATTGTGCTGATGTTTCAAGGTAAGCTCGATATTTTTCTGGGCAGTTATATCCACGAGATTCAGGACAACTCCGTCGATTTTTTCCTTTTCATTGAAAAATGGGATCAAACGCTGGAGAAACCATCTGTTGTCATATTGGATGTTTTTCTCAAACGGGGTACCTGTCATCATGACTTTATCTGCCAGGCTGCGCATGTTTCCGAAAATTTTAATGTCAAGATCCGTCAGGGGACGTCCTGTATCCTGGTCCATTATGTTTATGAGCTCTTTTACGGCAGGGGTGAATTTTCTTACCCGGAGGGTTCTGTCGAGAAAAATGGTTGCAATGTCCGAGCTGCTCATGAGGTTGTTCATGTCTTCGTTGATCTCGGTGAGTTCGATAACCTTGTCCTGGTATTCGGCATTTACAGTGTTCAGCTCTTCATTTACGGACTGGAGTTCCTCATTGGTTGACTGCATCTCCTCATTGGCTGCAAGAAGCTCCTCATTGGTGGCCTGGAGTTCTTCGTTGGCTGTCTGGAGTTCCTGTATGGTTGCCTGGAGATTTTCCCGGGTAAATTGAATCTCCCTCTCCAGATCCATGATGCGGTCGTTGGCCAGGGTCTCCTGGATGGTGGGGAATGTCCCTTGGTCATCATCCAAGTCTGTGTATGCCATGGGCAGTGAATCATCCTGAAATTGGCTCTCCCGTATATCTCCTTCAAGAATATTTTTATTCGGACCCGAGGCTTCCTCTTCCTGGGTGAAATTTTTTTCCTGGGAAGAATTTTTTCCCTGGAGAGAATTTTTTCCCTGGGAAAAATTTTTTGTCACACCTGCCGGTGTAGGTTGGTACATGCGGCTGTTTTCCGAGATAAGAACCATGAAAAGATTCTGCCGGACACCATAATCCGGCACTGTGTCAACGGTTATATCCACCTTTTCCATGATATTGCTTCGTTTAATCTTGATGGCTGGATAAAAGACCTGCTTTTTATCTTTTCTCACCTTTTGTATGGCCGATGATATGGCAAGGGAGAGTTCCCGGGGCAGCATGGTTATAACATCAAAGGTGATATTTCCCAGGGGAAGTTCCAGGTATCTGCCCGGGTTACCGTAGGACTGTACCAGCTCGCGGTTTTCGTCGATGATTAAAAGGGCATGGACGGATTTGTTCAAAAGCGAATGGTAGTAGCTTTCCCGCCGGTCAAGGGAGAATATTTCCGAGGCCAAAGGACGCTGGACCCGATTTTCGTATGCGGCCTGGGCAGCACTGATTACATTTTTGCGGTTGGGAAACGGGTGTGGGGGCTTGGAGCTGTAGGAGAGCTTTCCGATTCCGGTATGCTTGAATATCCTGTTCTTGAGATCAAGAGCATCAAAGGCTTCGGTCATCTCACCCACGGTTTCGCTGTTGCCAAGAAAAAGATAGCCGTCCGGATTGAGAACATAGTTGAACATGGAGAAGATTTTTTTCTGGAGCTGGGGTTTGAGATAGATCAATAGATTGCGGCATGAGATGAAATCCAGTTTTGTAAAAGGTGGATCCTTGGCAAGGTTCTGGATTGCAAACACCACCAGCTCCCGTATCTCCCTTTTCACCTGATAACCACCCTGTTTTTTGTCAAAGTATCGGCTCAGGTATTTAAGGTCGATGTCGGTCACCACACTGTCCGGGTAGAATCCGGCTCCTGCATACTCAACAGCGTCTTTGTCTATGTCTGTGGCAAAAACCTTGATCTGGCATGACGGGTGGTGCAGGCGCATGTAGTTGTGGAGTTGTATGGTTAAGCTGTATGCCTCTTCACCGGTGGAGCACCCAGCCACCCATCCCCTTATGTAGTCGCGTTTCTCTCTTTGGGCCTGCTCGAAAATTGCGGGCACGACCCTGGTTTCAAACGCGTCAAAGGCTTTTTGATCCCTGAAAAATTTGGTCACGCCAATGAGCATATCTTTGAAGAGGATATCCAGCTCCGTTGGGTTCTGGCGGATATAGTGGATATATTCGGGCAGATCCGGAGCATGGACAATGCCGAGACGCCGTTCCACCCTGCGGATCACCGTGGCAGGCTTATACTCCTTGAAAAAGCCGGACTTATTCCCAACGGCGGGCGAAACGGCATAACATGCAGCCAGGCTGCGGATTTTCTTTTGAAGGAAATAGAATGAGAATTGGGCATCCTTCATATCATCCAAAACTATAGA
>JADGBO010000226.1 GCA_015231465.1 Desulfamplus sp. | reverse complement strand
TCTTGCTTCGGGGATCCTCTCCGAACTTTTCACGTTTTGCCAGAGCCGAGCCGGGAAGGGCAAGGCACAGGGCGATAAGGCAGACAACGGTCAGGGTTAATGCTTTTTTCATTGTGTTTTATCCTCCATTTTGGTTGGTTTTTATCTGGATACAATTTCCAGACTGGTGAATTTGGCGAAAACAGTCCAGGGCTGTAATGATCCATGGCGATGTTTTCGATAATGCTTTCGACGATGTTTTCGACAATGCTTTCGGCAATGTTTTCGACAATGCTTTCGACGATGCTTTTGGCAATGTCTTGGACAATGTTTTCGACGATGCTTTCGGCAATGTCTTCGACGATGCTTTTGGTGATGCTTTCAGATGATTCTTAATTGTGGCCTTCCAGAAGACCAATTTGATTTTGAGATGTCAGATTAAGGTGTTTTTCTGTATGGTATGACCATGTATAAATGGATTATAATTCCTTTGTCAAGAAAAAAAATAATTATTTGAATTTTTATTTTTTCTCTGCTATAGGGATATAAAAGCCTGAAAAAAACAGGCTATTTGCCATTATGCCTTCCCTGTAATCAAAGAAGTGTCCCTCGCCGTCACCAACGTTTTTCCATTGAACCAAATGGAATACAGACAGGCAGTATTTCAATGGTATGACCAAAAGATCAACTTAAGAGATCAACTAAAGCAATCAACTAAAGCAATCAACTAAAGCAATCAACTAAAGCAATCAACTAAAGCAATCAACTAAGAGATCAAGAAGGTTTTGTTCTGGGGTGTCTAAATCTGCCGTTTTTGATTGTTCATTTTTTGACCATCTTGCCAATGGCAAAAATAACCGAACGGTAGAGACGCAATGCATTGCATCTCTACATAATCACAATTTGTGCATCAAATTTGGTTTTTAATTTGTGCATCAAATTGGTTTTTCATTTGTGCATCAAATTTGGTTTTCAATTTGTGCATCAAATTGGTTTTCAATTTGTGCATCAAATTTGGTTTTTAATTTGTGCATCAAAAATCAATATTATTTTAAGGAAAACATTCACATGGAAAAACTCATTGATGAATTAAGAAACATTGTCGGTATGGAAAATCTTCTCACACAAAGGGAAGATATGATTACCTATTCCTATGATGCCGCGGTCCTGGATCCTGTTGTGCCTGCCGCCGCAGTGATGCCTGAAAACAGTCAGGAGCTGGGACAAATCGTATCTCTTTGCAGCCGCACCAGAACTCCCTTGACCGTGAGGGGGGCTGGAACTAATTTGAGCGGAGGTACAATTCCCTCGGGCGAATCCGGGATTGTGGTACTTACCGGAAAGATGAACAGGATACTTGAGATCAACGAGGCCGACATGTATGCCGTGGTCCAGCCTGGTGTCGTTACCGCAGCCCTTGCGGCCGAGGTGGAAAAAAGAGGTCTTTTTTATCCTCCGGATCCAGGCAGCCAGGCCGTCTCCACCATAGGGGGCAATGTGGCTGAAAATGCCGGGGGACTGAGGGGGCTTAAATACGGTGTCACCAAGGATTATGTCATGGGTATCAGTTTTTTCGATGCCATGGGGGAGCATGTAAAATCCGGATCCAGAACCGTAAAATGTGCCACAGGATACAACCTTTCAGGACTTATGGTGGGTTCCGAGGGAACCCTGGGGGTGATGGACGAAATAATCCTGAAGCTCATTCCCCTCCCGAGGGCCAGAAAATCCATGGTGGCAGTCTATGGCAGCATTGAAAAGGCCTCGGAAACCGTGGCCGCCATCATTGCAAATAAAATTGTGCCGGCAACCCTGGAAATTTTGGACAACTTCACCATAAGGGCGGTGGAGGCCTACAGCAGGGCAGGTCTTCCCGTGGATGCCGGAGCCCTTCTTTTAATTGAAGTGGATGGCCATCCCGGGCAGGTTGAGGATGAGGGCACCGAGGTTGAGGCCCTTTGCAGAAAACTGGGTGCTGAATCCATAAAGGTTGCAACCGATGACAGTGAACGGGACAAGATATGGGCCGCACGCAGAAGTGCCCTTTCGGCCCTTGCCAAACTCAAACCCACCCTGGTACTTGAAGATGCCACGGTTCCAAGGAGTAAAATTCCCGACATGGTAAGGGAACTCCAAAAAATAGCAGCCAAATATAAAATTGATATAGGTACCTTTGGACATGCCGGAGACGGCAATCTTCACCCCACGATTTTGACGGACAAACGAAACAAGGAGGAGTGGCACCGGGTGGAGTCCGCCATAGAAGAGATCTTCGACACTGCCCTGGCCCTGGGGGGAACCCTTTCAGGAGAACATGGCACCGGACTTGCCAAGGCTCCTTTCCTGGAAAAGGAGACTGGAATGTCATCCATTATTTTTTCAAGGCGCCTTAGAAAGGCCATGGATCCCCACGGGATACTCAATCCCGGCAAAATTACCGGAGATGTATAGAGATGGCAGACATGAAAAGACTTGCGGCACGTGTAAAGGAACTTGAGGATCAACTGGTGGTGTGCATCAGGTGCGGCATGTGCCAGTCCGTATGCCCCCTGTTCGACAGAACCAGGAGGGAAGCCGATGTGGCAAGGGGCAAGCTTGCCCTGCTCGATGGCCTGGGAAAGAGCATGTTCAAGGATCCGGACGGCGTTGACCAGAGGCTGAACCGCTGTCTCCTTTGCGGCTCCTGTGCAGCCAACTGCCCCAGCGGGGTCAATGTGGTGGAGATATTCATAAAAGCCCGGGCAATACTGGCCGAGTTCAAGGGGCTCTCCCCCGTTAAAAAACTGATATTCAGAAAGATGCTGGCCGATCCCTCCACCTTTGACCGTCTTACCTCCCTGGCCGGTAAGTTCCAGGGTATGTTTACCCGGGATGAGAAAAATGCCCAGGGAACCTCATGTTCCAGGGTGGTATCTTCCCTGCTTCCGCCATTTATGAAGGATCGTCACATTGTGCCCATGGCAGATCATCCTTTCCATGAGCTGGTGCCCTCTCTGAACACCCCTGCCGGCAACTCCGGTATCAGGGCCGCTTTTTTTACCGGATGCATCATCGACAAGGTATTTCCCCGCATTGGAAGGGATATTGTGGATATCTTCAGCTATCATGGTGTTGGCCTCTTTATTCCCCCGGGTCAGGGGTGCTGCGGCATTCCCGCCCTGGCTTCCGGAGATATGCAGACCTTTGAAAAGCTTTTGGAGTACCATGTCACTCTTTTTGACCAGGAGAATTTTGACTATCTGATCACGGCATGTGCCACATGCACATCCACCATCAAAAAGCTCTGGCCCTCCATTTATGAGGGTAAATCCATGGCTTTAAGGGAAAAAATCACGAATTTGTCGGAAAAAACCCTTGATATAAATAAATTTCTGGTTGATAAGGTTAAGCTTTGTGATTTCCAGGGAGAAACAACGGATAAAGACCTGGGTGCATCATCGGTTGCCCGGGGTGTTACCTATCATGACCCATGCCACCTTAAAAAATCCCTTGGCGTGGCAGACGAGCCAAGAAGAGTCATAAAGGCCGCCGGAAAAGAGCTTGTGGAGATGGAAGGTTCCGATAAATGCTGCGGCATGGGGGGGAGTTTCAATCTCTACCATTACGGACTCTCCTCCGGCATAGGCAGCCTCAAGCAAAAAAGCATAGCAGACACGGGCTGCGATACTGTGGCCACGGGTTGCCCTGCATGTATGGTGCAGATTTCCGATATGCTGGCCAAGGAGGGACTTGATATCAAGGTCGGGCATCCTGTGGAGATATATGCCGGGTCCCTTCGTAAAAGAAAATTGATTTGATCCCGTGAGGATGGGCAGGTGCCCTTCCTCCATGATATTTTACCTTGGAAATACAGACTTCCCCTGACTGGAACCTAATAAGAACTTGCCAGTTAATTTGTATAGAAATGTTTCTCGGAACTGGAAAAATAAAATGCAAGTATCAATCAAACCCATTAAACCGAAAAGAATATCCGATCAAGTTTTTGATCAGATACGGGAGCTTATTTACAGGGGCAAACTCAAACCAGGTGAGAAGCTTATGCCGGAGAGGGAGCTTGCAGAGGCCATGAAGGTCAGTAGAACAACCATTCGGGATGCCATTCAGCGTCTTGTCATAATGGGGCTGATTGTCCAGAAGCAGGGACAGGGAACCTTTGTCAAATCCATGGACTCCAGGGATATGACCCCCCTGGGAAGGGCCATGCAGACCCAGGATGCATCCATTGACGATCTGCTTGAGGTGAGAATGGGCCTGGAGTGCAATGCCGCGGCCATTGCCTCCCAGCGGGCCGATGAACAGGATATAAGTGCCATGGCACACTCCATTGACGAGATGAGAAAGGAGGTGGCATCAGGCCGTCTGGGAACCGAGGCAGATACTGGTTTTCACATGGCAGTGACCTATGCCACCAAGAATCCCCTTCAAATTCTCATAATGAAAAATTTCTATGACTACCTGTTTTACGGCATACGGGAAAACCTTGCCAATCTTTATGAAGACATGGACAACATCGACAAGATTATAACCCAGCATCAGCATATCATGGAGAGCATAAAATCCAGGAGTTCCTACCAGGCATACTCAGCCATGAAGGAACACATCAACTATGTAATGGATTTTTTCAAAGGAAAAAGCCACGATGAATTGTGATGGGGAATCTATCTTAACTACTCTATCAGAATAATTGAGAAAATTTCTTATCAGAATAATTGAGAAAATTTCTTATCAGAATATCTCCTTTTTCCGTGAGAAAACTTTCGGGATGAAACTGTACTCCATACACGGGAAATCCTGGAAGTTCCACCCCCATAACAATTCCTTCGCTGTTCCAGGCTGTTATCCCGAGGGGCCCCCCGGCATCGGGTTCTATGATTAGGGAATGGTAACGGGCAGCTTTAAATGGAGACGGCATCTCCCGGAACAACCCTGAACCGGTATTATGAATTTTATCGGTTTTGCCATGCACAGGAACAGGTGCCCGTGTGGTAGTGCCTCCAAACACCTCGTTAAGACACTGCATCCCAAGGCAGACCCCCATTATGGGTCTGATTTCATGGAATCGTCTTATCATCTCACTGGATATGCCCGCATGGTCCGGATCCCTGGGGCCTGGACTTATGAGAATATAATCCGGTGCAATGTCCATGCTCTCTTTAATGGTTATTTTATCTGCCCGCTTTACAACTATTTCAAGGGAATATGGCATGAACATCTGCACGAGATTGTAGGTAAATGAGTCATAGTTGTCAATTACCAGCAGTGTTCCACGGTTATTGATAATGGAGTTTATGGTATTTTTTTTCATTTGAATCTAACTCTTGGGTCAACAAGGGCCACACATATGTCGGAGAGAATGTTTCCCAGCATGAAGAGAAGGGAAGATATAACAAGGATACCCTGATTATCCTCAAATTTTGCAAGGGCACGGGCTTCATCCAGAAATTTTTCAAGCCCGTACTCAAACTCCTCCTTTGAGGGTCCGGTATAGGGGGATATGGTCTTCCGATTCTTGCTTCTTG
>JADGBO010000225.1 GCA_015231465.1 Desulfamplus sp. | reverse complement strand
CTGCAAGGGCAGGAGAAGCGGGAAAAGGATTTGCCGTTGTTGCCGGGGAGATTAAGGCCCTTGCCCAGCAAACAGCAGATGCCACCAATGAAATTGGCTCAAGGGTGGGTGATGTTCAAAAGACCACCCGGGAGTCTGTGGAGGCAATGAAATCAATAGTGGGCATCATCAACGACATAGATTCCATAGTTACCTCGGTGGCTACGGCCATTGAAGAGCAATCTGTCACCACCCAGGAAATATCCAATAACGTAAGTCAGGCTGGAGAGGGGGTTCAGGAAGTGAATGAGAATGTGAATCAGACTTCCACTGTTGCAGGTGATGTTACCAGGGAGATCAATGAGGTCAGCCATTCGGCTGATGAAATCAGTGCCGGAAGCGTACATGTCAATGAAAGTGCCGTTGAACTTTCTAAACTTGCGGAAAGACTCAATGAAATGGTTGGCAGATTTAAACTTAATGTTAAGTAGCCCCGTGTGCAGGGGCACTCCGTATATCCGTTTTCCTTCTGCGGGTTTTTCCGCTAAGTAACCCCGTGTGCAGGGGCAGTCCTTAAGTAATCCCGTGTGCAGGGGCAGTCCTTAAGTAACCCCGTGTGCAGGGGCAGTCCTTAAGTAACCCCGTGTGCAGGGGCAGTCCCTTGCGGCTGCCCTTAAGAATTGATTTGCTGAAATCTATAGTTTTATACATCAAGGAGTAAAATCATGTCGGACAGGCAATCCCGGGTAAAATCCGGGGCATCCCCCAATGGCTGCGTGGAGGCTTTTAATCAAGGGTCGGCGGAAAAGCTGAGGCTTTATGAAACAATCATAAATGCCGTGGATGAACCCATGTGTTTCATCGACAGCTCCTACAGATTCCTGATGACCAACAGACATTATGAAAAACTTCTCAATTTAAGCCATGGGGAGATTCTTGGTAAAACCCTGCCCGAAATCTGGGGAGAAAAAGCCTTTGATCCCAGGGCAAAAGAGCTTATTGAACGCTGCCTGGAGGGGGAGAGCGTAAAATTCAAAGGTTTTTTTTCCTCTCCGGCCCGGGGAGAACGCTATATGGCCTTCAACTATTACCCCTATAGAGGTGAGGAAGATGATATCCGGGGCGTACTCTGCATTGCATACGATCTTACAGATACAAAAAACACCGAGGATGCCCTGAAATATAGTGAGAACCGATACCGGGTCATGATGGAATCCATGATGGATCCGGTGGCCATATGCTCCTGGGATTACCGGATTGAGTACATGAATCCGGCCATGTTTGAAATTGCAGGTGAGGGTGATGTGGGTGATATCTGTTACAGGACACTCCATGGCTTTGATTCAAAGTGCCGGTGGTGCGACAATGGAGAGTCCATGGAGGTAGTGCCCAAAACCATCGAGTATGTGAGGCCGATAAACAAAAAAAATTACCATGTGGCCATCTCTCCCATTGTGAATAACGACGGGACGGTTTCAAGATTAACCATTTTCAGGGATGTCACAGCCATGAAGGACCTTGAGAAGGCCCTGCACAAGGCCCAGAAAATGGAAGCCATTGCCACACTGTCCGGCGGTATTGCCCACGATTTCAACAATATTCTCTTTCCCATAAGCGGCTATACCGAGATGCTCCTGGACATGCTGCCGGATCAGACTCCCTATATTGACTATCTCCAGGAGATTTCCAAAGCATCAAGGCGGGCAAAGGAACTCATCGCCCAGATTCTAACCTTCAGCCGCCGGGGTGATGAGCATATGGAAGCCATAGGTTTGGAGCCCATAATAAAAGAGGTAATGAAACTGATCATATCCACACTGCCTGCAACCATCCGGATAAAACAGGAGATTTTCCGGGAGTGCTTCAATGTGGTTGCAAGCCCCACCCAGATCCATCAGGTTATGATGAATCTCGCCACCAATGCCTATCATGCCATGGAGGAGAAAGGGGGAGTTCTCACAGTGAACCTGACCAACGAAATTGTCCCCGGGGAGATGACACCTCCGCTGCCCGGCATGGCCCCGGGCGAGTATGTTCTTTTGAAGGTATCGGATACAGGAAGGGGAATTCCATTACAGTTGCAGAAAAAAATACTGGAGCCCTATTTCACAACAAAACCCAAAGGAAAAGGGACGGGGCTGGGATTGTCGGTGGTCGCCGGCATTGTAAAACGATGCAAAGGATTCATTTATATAGAAAGCGTACCTGGGAAAGGTACGGATATATCCATCTATTTTCCCAGGGCTGACACACACCAGGAGTGGAAAGGGATTTCCCGGGATAACAGCCTCGTTAAGGGTGGATATGAGAAAATTCTCCTCATTGATGACAATCCTGCTGTTCTCAATATGGAAAAAAGGTTGATTGAGAGCCTTGGCTACAAGGTTACTGCGGTCCAGGAAAGTACCAGGGCCCTGGAACTTTTTAAAGAAAACCCGGACGGTTTTGATCTGGTGCTGACAGATTTGACCATGCCGGGTTTAACCGGTGACAGGCTGGCAAAGGAGATATTTGCAGTGCGTCCCAATATGCCCCTCATTGTCTGTACAGGAATGCATGAAGGTGTTAATCCCGGGGAGTGCGAGATCATGGGAATGAAATTCCAATGCGTATTGTCAAAGCCTGTGAACAAAGCCCATCTTGCCGGGGCGATACGTTCCGCCCTGGATAATGGAGAAGGTGGCAGCCGGTGAGAATCCACCGGCGGGGGAGACGGTGTCCTGCCCCGGGTTAAAGGTTTTTTTCCAGTATCTTTTTTAGATGGTTCAGCCTGCTGTTGGACCTGGGGAAATCAAAGGAATCAATGGCCCTTTGAAGATCATCGGCCTCTATTGCAAATGGGGTTCCCCCAAGGACTTCACGCAGAGCATCTATCTCCAAGGATGCCGTGAAACTCCTTTTTTCAATAAGTTCTTCAATCCTGGTAATAAGAGCGAGAATCTCTTCAACCTTTTCACGGGTGATAAGGGAGTGGCTATTTTCCGAGGGGGATGCTGTTTTGAAAGATGTGTCATCCATAAGGAAAGCATTGACGGCAGCCAGGGTCTGTTCCAATATATCCAGAAAAGGCCCACATATGGAATATATATTTTCTTGCACTTTTACAAAAGGTTTGTCGATGTGCTTTTTGAGGCTGGGTTCAATGATGGAAGATATATTTTCTTGTGCTTCTACAGAAGGGGTCTTTACAGTGGAAATGGATACATTATTTCCATGATCGGGGATGGCCGGGCTCCGGCCATGAAGGTTTAAATCATCTGTCAAATAGCCTTTCAACTCTACTTCCAGTCGCCGGGCCACATTGTGAAGATGCACGGCACCGAGATTACCCGCAGTACCCCTTATGGTGTGTGCCATGCGAACCATCCTGGGTAGTTCTCCGGACTCCATGAGTATTCTGAAACGGGCCCCACCATCGTGGTTCTCCATCATAAACTGCTCCAGAAGTTTTTTATAGAGACTTCGGTTCCCGCCCAATCGTTCAATCCCTTCCCCAACGTCCAATAGAGGGGCAAAAAAACCTGAATTCTCCCGGCAATGAACCCTTTTTATTGGAAAATCTCCGGCACCAGGGGATGGTTCTTCATGATCTCCCAAATTATTATGTTCCTTGGGAGTATCCCCGGATGGTTCTTCATGATCTCCCAAATTATTATGTTCCTTGGGAGTATCCCCGGATGGTTCTTCATGATCTCCCAAATTACTATATTCCTTGGCAGTATCCCCATGCACTCCGGCACCACAAGGAGTTGGATATTGGGTACCCTGGAGCCATTTGTACAAAGTTTGATACAGCCTGTCCGGCACAATGGGTTTACTGACAAAATCATCCATTCCGGCTTCCATGCATCCATTCCGTTCATGGACCGAGGCGTGGGCGGTCATGGCAATAATGGGAATATCATGGAATTTCTCCATGGAGCGTATCCTGCGGGTTGCTTCACATCCGTCCATTACAGGCATTTCAATATCCATGAATATTACATCAAACTCCATGGATGAAAGCTTTTCAATGGCATCCGAGCCATTTTCGGCAATGGTTATGTCCATACCTGCCGCAAAAAGAAGCTCGTAGGCCACCTGCTGATTTATTGGGTTATCCTCCACCAGCAAAATCCTGGCACCCTTTTTTCCCTTGAGAATATTGAGGGATTCCCGGCATCCTATTCTGTTATCTGGTCTTAGCCGTCCATTGCATGGAAGTGTCTGGTCAAAGGCTGAAATGATGGATTCCACAAGTGTTGAGGGAGTGAAGGGTTTTATCAGGAATCCGTCAAGCTGGATCTGTTCGGCGGCCTTTATCAGCTCTTCCCGGCCATAGGCCGTTATCATGATGATTCTGGGCTGGTCAAGGCCGTTGAAATCATTTCTGATCCTCATGACGGTCTCTATTCCGTTCATTCCCCCGGGCATGTAGTAGTCAACAATGACAAGGGAGAAGGGCCGTTGGCCTGCGTAGCGTTGCAGCTCTGCCACTCCTTCCTCCCCGGAAGCGGCCAGGGTCACCTCAAAGGAGCAGGCATTGAGCATTGTCCTTAATATGCTGCGGGACATATCATTGTCATCTATTACAAGCACCGGCATGTTGGTGAATCTCTCGTGGGCCACAAGACGGGTCATCTCCCGGGTGGTAAGTCTCTGTTTTCGCACCTTCTGAAATTTTGCCGTAAAATAAAATGTACTCCCATGACCTTTTTTGCTCTTCACATGGATTTCTCCGCCCATCAGCCTTACAATACGCCTGCATATGGTCAGACCCAGGCCGGTGCCGCCATATTTTCTGGTCACCGATGTGTCGGCCTGGGAAAATGGAGAGAAGAGGCGTTCCTCCTCCTCCCGGGATATGCCGATGCCGGTATCGGTCACGGAGAAACAGAATACGCATAGATCATCATTCATGGACTCCAGGGTTATTTCAAGAAGAACATGGCCCTTTTCCGTAAATTTGATGCTGTTGCTGACGAGATTGATGAGTACCTGGCCCAGCCTGAGGGGATCCCCCACCAGGGGCATGAATTGCTCGGGCAGGGGTTTTATAAAGAGTTCAAGGTGTTTCTCCTGGGCACGGAGTCCCACGACATTTAGAACATTCTCAATGACATCTTCCATAAAGAAGTCAACACTCTCCATATCCATCCTGCCTGCTTCAATTTTTGACAGATCAAGGATATCGTTTATCAGAGTAAGTAAAGATGTGGCGGCTGAGTAAATCTTGGTGAGATAGTCCTGCTGTTTTGGTGAGAGGTCGGTTCTCAGAGCCAGGTGTGTCATTCCCATGATTGCATTCATGGGGGTGCGTATCTCATGGCTCATGTTGGCAAGGAATTCTCCCTTGGCCCGGTTGGCCTGCTCGGCCCGCTCCATGGCACTCTTCAGATCTTCCCTTATGCGGTAGAGTTCGGTGAGATCCACATGACACCCCACAGCACGCAGGGGCTGACCATCCTCTGACCAGCTTATAACCTTTCCGGCACAGAGTACATATACGGTGGAGCCGTCCCTATGGCGATAGCGTACATACTGGCTGAAGGGCTTGCT
>JADGBO010000224.1 GCA_015231465.1 Desulfamplus sp. | reverse complement strand
TTAAATATGGGGACTTTTATATAAAAAAAGGATAGTGATCGATATGATACAAACCATCCGGGGATTCAGGGACATCCTTCCCCAGGATACTGCACTATGGCAGTACATTGAAAAAACAGCCTCGGAAATTCTTGAAAACTTTGGTTTTCAGGAGATCCGAATTCCCATAATGGAAAAAACTGAGCTTTTTGCCCGCAGCATTGGAGAGAGTACCGATATAGTTGAAAAGGAGATGTACACATTTGCCGACAGAAAAGGTGACTCCATAACCCTTAGACCAGAAGCCACGGCATCGGTTGTCAGATCATATGTCCAGCACAAAATGCACAGCCAGGATCCGGTGCAGAAGCTCTACACCATAGGCCCCATGTTCAGAAGAGAACGTCCCCAGAAGGGTAGATACCGTCAATTTTATCAGATAAATGCAGAGGTTTTCGGTATTTCAGCACCCCACATTGATGCCCAGTTGATTTTAATTCTCAATGAACTTCTCAAACGTCTCGGACTTTCCGGCCTTAAAGCCCACATAAATTCCCTTGGATGTCCGGAGTGCCGTCCCCATTTTCAAACGACTCTTACGGCATTTCTGGAGGATAAAAAGGATCATCTGTGTGAAATCTGCATCAAACGCATGGAGAGGAACCCTTTAAGAACCCTGGACTGTAAGGTACCGTCATGCAGGGAGGCATTGGAGGACGCACCCTCCACCCTGGACCATCTCTGTACAGGATGCCTGGACCATTTTAATACTGTAAAGAGACTCCTTGATGTTCAGAACGTGGAATATGCGGTGGACAAGACCCTTGTAAGGGGACTGGATTACTACTCCCGGACCGCCTTTGAAATTTTGACCGATGCCCTTGGTGCCCAGAGTGCCGTGGCCGGCGGGGGGCGATATGATGCCCTGGTGAGTGAGCTCCACGGCCCTGAAATTCCGGCCATCGGTTTTGCCGTAGGCTTTGACAGGCTTGCTGAAATCGTGGCCCAGGCGGGCCCAAAAGATGCTCCCCCCACCCTTTCCCCGGAAGTTTTCATCCTCCCCCTGGGAGAGGATGCCCTGGAGCATGGATACCTTTGGGCATGCGAGCTTGCCGCGGCCGGCATCCGCACCGAGATGGACTTCAGCGGCAGAAGCCTTAAAAGCCTCATGAAAAGGGCGGACAGGCTAAATGCTTCCCATGTACTCATTATCGGCCAGAGGGAGATGGAAGAGAACTCCCTTGTCCTTAGAAACATGAAAACACGGGAACAGCATCCAATATCCATGGACAACCCCGTGGGCCGGATAGTCTCAATTGTGCAAAAAAAACTGAACCAGTGAGAAGGAGAAGATACAGTGACCGAATTACTTGGAGATATGCGAAGAACCCACACCTGTGGGGAGCTTAGGGAGACAGATACCGGCAGGGATGTTGTACTCATGGGATGGGTCCAGCGCAGACGGGATCATGGAGGCGTTATATTCATTGATCTCAGGGACAAAGAGGGTATAACCCAGATTGTATTCAACCCGGAACATGACCCGGAAAGTCATGAAAAGGCCCAGGTTCTAAGAAGCGAATTTGTGATCGGGGCAGGAGGCAGGGTGATGGCAAGGCCCCGGGATATGTTGAATGAACGGATGGAGACAGGCATGATAGAAGTCTTTGTCAGCGATCTAAAAATTTTCAGCCATGCCGAAACCCCGGTATTCCAGATTGAGGACAGGGTCGAGGCCTCCGAGTCCATCCGGCTCCAGCACCGGCATCTGGATCTTCGCAGGCCCCAGTTGCAAAGAAACATAATAGCCCGCCACACAGCATCAAAGGCGGTCCGGGAGTATCTCAACGCCAGGGGATTTCTTGACATTGAAACCCCTTTTCTCACGAAAAGCACACCGGAAGGGGCCAGGGACTATCTTGTGCCGAGCAGAGTGAATCAGGGATCCTTTTACGCTCTGCCCCAATCCCCCCAGCTCTTCAAGCAGATTTTGATGATAAGCGGATTTGACCGTTATTACCAGATTGTCCGCTGCTTTCGGGACGAGGATCTCCGGGCCGACCGCCAGCCTGAATTCACCCAGATAGACATGGAACTCTCCTTTGTGGGAGAAGAGGATATCATGGAGATCACCGAAGGTCTCATCAAGGAGGTCTTCATGCAGGTACGGGGCATTGATATAGATACCCCCTTTGAGAGGATCACCTACAGGGAATCCATGGATCGGTTCGGCTTAGACAGGCCGGACATGCGTTTCGGCCTGGAACTCAAAGACCTGTCCGGTATTGTCAAGGATGCCGGATTCAAGGTCTTTGCCGATGTCGTCAAAAAAGGCGGTGTGGTCAAGGCCCTGAACGCCAAGGGGTGTGCCGGCTTTACCCGCAAGGAGATAGATGATCTCACGGCATTTGCTGCCATCTACCGGGCCAGGGGCCTGGCATGGATCAAGGTCAAGGATGACGGCGGGTGGCAATCCCCCATTGCCAAATTCTTCACCGATGATGAAAAGGATGCCATAAGGGAATACCTGGAGATGGAGTCCGGGGATATTGTCTTTTTTGTTGCAGACACTATCGTCGTTGCCAACGAAGCCCTGGGGCAGCTCAGGAACGAACTGGCAAGACGTCTTGATCTCTTGGATCCTGACAATTACCGATTTGTATGGGTAACCCATTTTCCCCTTTTGGAGCATGACGAAACCGATAAACGATTCAAGGCCCTTCATCATCCATTTACGGCTCCCTTGGATGAAGATATTGAAAAGCTGGAATCCCATCCCCTTGAAGTTAGATCCAGGGCCTATGATATGGTTCTCAACGGTACGGAAATCGGCGGCGGCAGTATCCGTATCCACTCGGCACAGCTCCAGGAGCGTATTCTAAAAATTCTCGGCATTAATGAAAATGAGGCCAGGGAGAAATTCGGCTTTCTTTTAAATGCCCTGGCATCGGGAACACCCCCCCACGGAGGTCTTGCCTTTGGCTTTGACAGGCTTGTCATGCTTTTGTGCCAGGAGGATTCCATCCGTGATGTGATAGCCTTTCCCAAGACCCAGAAGGCCACATGCCTTCTCACCGATGCCCCGTCACAGCCCGGGACAGCCCAACTTATGGAGCTGGGCATAAAAATATCCAGATCAGAATAGTTGCCGTTTCAGGTTTTTTTTATATGAAAGTCCCCATATTTTAAAACTCCCGGGACTTTCATACTTTGATTGTGGCGGTGATGCCGCCGTGGTGGTTATAATAGATGACGGTATTTGAATATAAGGCCTACAGCGGATCAGGAAAACTGAAATCCGGTATCATTGATGCCGACAGCATATTTTCAGCCCGATCCGCCCTGAGACGCAAACAGATGTTTCCTGTCTCCATCCATGAGATTGATACGGAACTGTCCAAAAACAAAACCGGGTCAGGAAGATGGCCAGGCCTCACCTTTGTCAGGATCGGTAATTCAGAAATTTCAGTTCTTACAAGGCAGATGGCCACTCTTCTCTCTGCCGGATTTCCACTTGTGACCGCTGTAGATGCATTGATCACCCAGACCGGATCCGGAAATCTGCAAAGGGTACTTTCAAAAATCAAGGCATCCATTGAAGAAGGCAACAGCTTTTCCCAGGCCCTGTCCCAGTACCCTTCAATTTTTTCACCGGTTTATATAAATATGATAACGGCCGGAGAGTCCTCGGGAACCCTTGAACTGGTACTTGAACGCCTTGCAGACATTACGGAAAAACAGGAGGATACCCGGAAAAAAATTCAGGCTTCCCTGGCATATCCGGCCATTATGGCCATAACAGGTGCCGGCGTATTGATGTTCCTCATAACCTATATTGTGCCTGGAATTGTGGGAATATTCAGCGACATGAACCAGCAGCTTCCGGCTCCCACCCGTCTGCTCATCGCCATGAGTCTATTTTTTAAGTCCTTCTGGTGGACCTTTCCTCTTCTGGTTGCCCTGGCTTGGCTCACCGTTTACCTTGCAAGAAGGTACTCACCAGGGGCTCGTTACATCACAGACCGACTGCTGCTGGGCCTACCCAAGGCAGGGACCCTCATTAAAAAATCGACTTCCGCAAGGTTTTCCAGAATCCTGGGGGTACTTCTATCCAATGGGGTTCCCATGCTCACTGCCCTCTCCATCTCAAAAAACACGACATCAAACAGTGTTATTCAAAAAAAAATCGCCGATGCTTTGGATATTGTGGAGCAGGGAGGAGAGCTTGGTAACGCTTTGGGTGATGGAGGAACCGCGTTTGCCCCCATTGCGATTCAGATGATACAAGTGGGGGAGAGGAGCGGCAGGTTGGAACAGATGCTTGAAAAGAGTGCCGATCTTCTTGAACGGGAGACCCAATCTGCCGTCACCGCCCTTACAGCCCTTCTGGAGCCTGCCATAATTCTTGTGATGGGTGCTGTGGTGGGGTTCATTGTCCTGTCGGTATCCCTTCCCATATTTGAGATGAATCAACTTGCAAGATAATATTTGATAGTTTTACCATATTGGGCAAACCGTGGATTTTCAGTGTATCCTGTTGACTACTGACTACTGACTACTGACTACTGACTACTGACTACTGACGGGTTATAAAAACATAAAACTTTGGGCATCTTTCATTTATACTTTTTTTCATTTATACTTTTGGGATGATATGAAGGATGCCAAACTTTGGGAAAAATGAACAATGAAAGCACTTGTAAAAGCAAAACCGGAACCAGGCCTGTGGCTTCAGGAGGTACCCGAGCCGGACCACGGGCCCAATGATGTATTGATAAAAATCAGAAAAACAGCCATCTGTGGAACAGACCTGCACATTTACAACTGGGATGCCTGGTCCAGGAACACAATCAAAACCCCAATGGTTATAGGCCATGAATTTGTGGGTGAAGTCAAGGCTGTGGGGTCTGCCGTAAAAAATTTCAAACCTGGGCAGCGTGTCTCCGGCGAAGGTCATCTCACCTGCGGCACATGTAGAAACTGTCGGGCGGGAAAACGTCATCTATGTGTGGATACCCACGGGGTGGGGGTCAACCGCATCGGCTGCTTTACAGAGCTTCTGGCAATTCCTGAAAGCAATGTCTATCCCATTCCCGACGGAATTGCCGATGATGTGGCCGCAATCCTTGATCCCTTTGGCAATGCCGCACATACAGCCCTCTCCTTTGATCTTGTGGGGGAGGATATTCTCATAACAGGTGCCGG
The DNA here is from genome assembly GCA_015231465.1 of Desulfamplus sp. Taxonomy (GTDB): domain Bacteria; phylum Desulfobacterota; class Desulfobacteria; order Desulfobacterales; family Desulfobacteraceae; genus Desulfamplus. The sequence goes on along the minus strand of JADGBO010000224.1, from coordinate 383 downwards.
TCCCATAGGCATAATGGCGGCAGCCATTGCCCGACGTATCGGCGGCCGCCATGTTGTGATAACAGATATAAACGATTATCGCCTGGAACTTGCAGCAAAACTTGGGGCCACCCGGACCGTAAATGTGGAACGTGAAAATCTTGCTGATGTGCAGAAGGAGCTGGGGATGCACGAAGGTTTTGACATCGGCATGGAGATGTCGGGTGTGCCGTCGGCTTTTGACGAGATGCTGGAAAACATGCACCATGGCGGCAAGATAGCCATGCTGGGCATATTTTCCAGCAGGCTCCTGCTCGATACGGATCAGATCATCTTTAAAGGACTCACCATTAAAGGAATATATGGCAGGGAGATGTTTGAAACCTGGTACAAGATGATCAGCC
>JADGBO010000223.1 GCA_015231465.1 Desulfamplus sp. | reverse complement strand
GGAGTGAGTTGCAGTGCTGACCGCCAGATCAAGGCAAAAATCACGAGAGACGGCCTTTTCATTGAGCAGCTTGAGGAGAATCCATCAAAGTACCTGCCTGCAGCCGAGCCGCCCATGGCCCAGCCTGCACTTTTTTGTGGCAAGAAAATTCTTCACCTTAAGCATATCCATGACCGGAATCCCCTCGGTGATGGCAACTATAACCCCGACACCTGCATCGGCGGCCTCCATAATTGCATCTGCACAAAATGGAGGCGGGACAAAGATCATACTGGCATTGGCTCCGGTGGATTCCACAGCAGCCCTTACGGTGTTGAACACCGGAACACCATCCATGGACTGCCCCCCTTTGCCCGGGGTCACCCCGGCAACGACATCTGTACCATATTCCATACACTGCTTAGTATGGAACTGGCCTTCCCTGCCTGTAATTCCCTGGACAAGCAGCTTTGTATCCCTGTTTACAAAAATACTCACGACAATCTCTCCTTCATCAATATCATATGGCTGCCGCAACTTTGGCTGCCGCATCCTTCAAATCAACCGCACTTGTCAGATCAAGGCCGGACTCAGCCAGAATCCGCTTGCCCTCTTCCACGTTGGTTCCTTCCATGCGCACCACCACAGGAATGTTGATTCCGGTTTTTCTGGCAGCCTGAACCACCCCCTGGGCAAAGACATCACAACGCAGGATTCCACCAAAAATATTGATGAGTACAGCCTTGACCTTACTGTCCATCAAAATGATCCGCAGGGCATTTTCCACCATCTCAGCCGTGGCACCGCCCCCCACATCCATGAAATTGGCCGGTTCTGCACCGGCGTTTTTGATGATATCCATGGTGGCCATGGCAAGGCCTGCTCCATTAACGATATTTCCCACGTTGCCGTCAAGATTGATGTAGTTGAGATTGTATTTTGATGCCTCAACCTCCAGGGGATCCTCCTCATCAAGATCACGAAGCTCCAAAAGATCCTTATGGCGGAACATGGCGTTGGAGTCCATGTCCACCTTGGCATCCAGGGCAATGACCTGATTGTCCTGTGTAACGATAAGGGGATTGATCTCCACAAGGGAGCAGTCATTGGCCACAAACAGGGTATAGAGCTGTTTTAACATTGCTGTGAAAGGTTTCATGGTCTCCGGTGGCATGGCAAGGCCAAAGGCCACATCCCTGAGATGATAGCCCTGGATGCCGCAAAGGGGATCCACATGTACCTTGATTATCTTCTCCGGAGTTTTTGCAGCCACTTCCTCAATATCCATGCCCCCTTCCCGGCTGGCCATGATTACGATGGATGCGGTTTCACGATCCACAAGAAGACTAAGATAGAGTTCTGCGGCAATCTTCTGCCCCGCCTCCACAAGAATCTTTTTAACCTCCCTTCCCTGGGGGCCTGTCTGATGGGTGACAAGGGTCATGCCGAGGATATCATCGGCAATCATTCCCACCTCTTCCCTGGAGTGGGCCAGTTTGACCCCGCCACCCTTTCCCCGGCCTCCGGCATGGATCTGGGCCTTTACCACAACAGGATAGCCACCAAGTGCATCGGCAGCTTTTAGAGCATCATCCCTTGAGAAAGCAACCTTGCCTTCGGGAACGGGCACACCGTAACTCCTGAAGATCTCCTTTGCCTGGTATTCATGTACTTTCATAACGGTTCCTTAAAATAATGAACGGTTTCTTAAAAAAAAGTTCCGTGCCATAATTTTCACTTTTCCAAACGGACATGATTGCCTGTCAATCTGGTAAAAAATATAAAAGCAGGGTCTCTGCCGCGGCTGTGGGCGAGACCCTCTGGGCCTGGACATCATGGATCATGGCGGGCAGATGGGTCACAACCTTCTGGTTATCTTTGAAACGGGCTTTCAGTCCCTCATCTATCAGATGCCACATCCAGTCCAGGGCCTGTTTTCTCCTGCGCCCTTCAAGCTCTCCGGTCAGGGTCATTTTTTTACGATGATCCATGACCGTATCCCAAACGCCGTCTGTACCCTTATCCACCAACGAGCTGCACGTCAGCACCGGGGGCCTCCATGTGGGTGATTCCGGTGTAATCATGTGCATGGCCATCTCGTACTCCTGCCGGGCCATCTCGGCCCTGGCAACGTTATCGCCGTCGGCCTTGTTGATCACTATGGCATCGGCCACTTCAAGGATACCCTTCTTGATACCCTGAAGTTCATCTCCGGCACCGGCAATCATTAGTGCCAGGAAAAAATCAACCATGGTGGCCACCGTAATTTCGGATTGGCCAACCCCCACGGTTTCAACCATTATTACATCAAAACCCGCTGCCTCACACACAAGCATGATCTCCCGGGTACGGGCGGCAACACCCCCCAGGGTCTCACCGGAGGGCGAGGGTCTTATAAAGGCACTGGGATGGGCGGCAAGCTTCTCCATGCGGGTTTTATCCCCAAGGATACTGCCTCCGCTTCTCCGGCTGGAGGGATCCACGGCCAGTACCGCCACATGGTGTCCCTTTTCGGCAAGTGACAGGCCAAGGCTCTCCACAAAGGTACTTTTCCCCACCCCGGGCACTCCGGTAATGCCAAGCCTTATGGAGTTTCCGGTATGGGGAATTAGACGATCCATAACCCGGGCGGCCATCTGTCTATGGGAGGAAAGAGTACTCTCCATCAAGGTTATTGTCTTGGCTATGGCCCTCCTGTTGCGGCCAAGCACACCATCCACATAGGACTGGACTTCATCAATAATCTGCAAAACACTAAACCTCAATTTTATTTTAAGTTGTTTTTTATTACTATAATTGAGACAATCAGGAAAGGTTTTTTTTCGGGGGATGTTGGAAATTTGGGGATTGTCTCAATCAGGATACCATTGTCATTGACACATCAGCTCATGGCAAATGTCGGCCTTGATCATCGTTTGGTCCAATTCGTAGGGGCAGATTCCATATTTTCCCCCAAAATCGGGCGGGTTTGGAACCCGCCCCTACAATCTTGGCCGAAATGATGATCATGGCCCAAATGTCAAACAGGAGATCATAAAATAAAACGGGGACAGCAAATGCATTATGCTCTCCCCATTTTCCCCTTCATATCGTACTCAAATTTTCGGCGGATTGTCGTTATGCACCGATGACATTCAACGTGCGGTTGGCAGACTCCGTGACCACCGTGCCGGGTCCGAAAATATCCGATGCACCGGCATTTTTAAGCATGTCGTAATCGCCCGGGGGAATTATTCCGCCCACCACAACCTTTATATCTCCGGCACCCTCTCTTTCCAGGGCATTTGTAAGGGCCGGAACCAGGGTTTTGTGGCCCGCTGCAAGGCTGGATACACCCACCACATGGACATCGTTTTCAACGGCCATGCGTGCGGCCTCATCCGGGGTCTGGAACATGGGGCTTATGTCAACATCAAAGCCGAAATCGGCATAGGCCGTGGCTATCACCTTAACACCCCGATCATGGCCGTCCTGACCCATCTTGGTGAGAAGAATCCTTGGCCTGCGGCCGGTCTTGTCCTGGAAATCCGCTGTCCTTTTTCTCAGGGCGGCAAGGATTTCAGAGTCTCCAAATTCCGAGGCATAGACACCGGAAATACACTGGGTGGTGGCAACGAATCTGCCAAAGACCTTCTCCATGGCATCCGATATTTCACCCACCGTGGCCCGGGCCCGGACAGCAGGAATACATGCGGCAAGCAGGTTTCCTCCACCCTCGGCGGCCCTTGTGACCTTTTCCAGGGCCTCGGCAACGGCAGCGGCATCCCGGGCAGCACGGATCTCCTTGATACGGGCAATCTGCTCATCCCTCACAGCCTCGGGAACCTCCAGCACCTCAATGGGAGTCTCGTCCTCAATGGTATATTTATTAACACCCACAATGACATCCTTGCCCTGGTCTATCCTGGCCTGACGCCTTGCGGCCACCTCTTCGATGCGCATCTTGGGCATGCCTGTCTCTATGGCCTTTGCCATGCCGCCCAGATCGTCAATCTCCTTCAAAATCTTGCGTACCCCATCAACGATGTTCTGGGTCAGGGTCTCCACATAGTATGAGCCGGCAAGGGGATCCACAACCGAACAGACATTGGACTCCTCCTGGACTATTATCTGGGTGTTTCTGGCAACCCTGGCAGATGTCTCGGTGGGAAGCCCCACAGCCTCGTCAAAGGAGTTGGTGTGGAGGGACTGGGTGCCGCCGAGAACTGCGGACATGCACTCCAGGGTGGTACGGATGATGTTATTGTAGGGTTCCTGCTGGGTGAGACTCCACCCCGAGGTCAGGCAGTGGGTTCTCAGCATCTTTGATTTGGGATTTTTGGGGTTGAACTCTCCCATGAGTTCACACCAGAGGAATCGGGCAGCCCTTAGCATGGCAATGTCCATGAAAAAGTTCATGCAAATACCAAAGAAAAATGAGAGGCGGGGGGCAAAGGCATCCACATCAAGGCCTGCTGCAATGGCAGCCTTTACATACTCAATGCCGTCGGCCAGTGTAAAGGCTGTCTGGAGTACCGAATCTGCTCCGGCCTCCATCATGTGGTAGCCGCTTATGCTCACTGTATTGAATTTGGGCATATGTTCCGAACAGTAGCCTATAATATCGGCTATAATCCGCATGGAGGGGCCCGGGGGATATATATAGGTGTTACGGGTGAGGTACTCCTTTAAAATATCGTTCTGGATAGTACCTGTAAGCTGCTCCTGCTTTACACCCTGCTCTTCGGCCGCAACTATGTATCCGGCCAGGATGGGGAGTACCGCTCCGTTCATGGTCATGGAGACCGACATTTTATCCAAGGGAATCTGATCAAAGAGTATCTTCATATCTTCCACGGAATCCACAGCCACTCCTGCCTTTCCCACATCCCCAAGCACCCTTGGATGGTCCGAATCGTATCCCCGGTGGGTTGCAAGGTCAAAGGCCACGGAAAGACCCTTCTGACCTGCTGCAAGGTTTTTCCGATAAAAGGCATTGGACGCCTTTGCCGTTGAAAAACCCGCATACTGACGGATGGTCCAGGGACGGCCCGTGTACATGGTGGCCCTGGGCCCCCGGACAAAGGGCTCCATGCCCGGCAGTGAGTCCATGAACTCAACGGATTTAAGATCTTCCGCCGTATATATAGGCTTTATTGTTATCCCCTCGGGGGTCTCTCTGTATATGGATTCAAGGGGTTTACCCCTCAGCTCCTTTTGTGCCATCTCCTTCCAGAGATTTAAATCAGGTTTTTGTGACATATACACTCCTATATTTTTAACTCGTGAGTGATAAGTTCTCACACTGACCACTGCTGATAGTACTGTAATGCAATATATAATCACAATATATGGTGTGGAATATGAGAACTTACAACTCTTGAGTTTTTAAAATCCTTAACAATAAAATTAATCCCTTTCACAAAGTTCCACAAGGACTCCAGATGTTGCCTTGGGGTGGAGAAAGGCAATTTTTGCACCGCCTGCTCCAATGCGGGGAGTTTCATCTATAAGGCGGATACCCTTATCTTTTAGCTCCTGCAGGGCATCCTCAATATTCTCCACCCGAAATGCAATGTGCTGGATACCTTCGCCTTTCTTATCAATATATTTGGCAACAGGGCCGTCAGGAGCCGTGGATTCCAGA
>JADGBO010000222.1:2845-5626 GCA_015231465.1 Desulfamplus sp. | reverse complement strand
TCTCTTCCGGAGATGGTAAAAATAGCTGGGAAGAACCCAAAAAAAAAACTCCTGGGCCGGATAGCAGGAACCCTGGTGTAAAAAAAAAACCTGACAGGGTAAGGGAAAGCCTCAAAGGAGAACAGAACATCGCCGAAGCGGGAATACTCAATGAACCGGAACTCTCCCTGCCCCTTACCCGGGCCCAGCAGCAGCTCTGGTTTCTATCCCGTCTCAATGAGAACGCTGTCCCGGCCTACATTGAGACCGTTGCCCTGGGTCTTGCCGGCCCCCTGGATCAAAAGGCCCTGTTCCTTGCTGCCGAAGATCTTGTCCAACGGCACAGGGCCCTTCGCACGGTGATATCCAAAGACGGCAGCCACCAGGTGATCCTGCCCCACATGCCTGCAAATATGGAGATGACCAGGGCCGGGGATGTGCAACTTTCCAAAACCAAAAAAACTGCCCGGGATCCCCATTCAGTACCCCACAATACAGTGCAGGCATGGCTTAGGAAGAACAGCACGGAAACCTTTGATCTGATCCAGGGTCCCCTTTTCTCCTTCAAGCTGTTGGAGATTGATCCTGAAAATCACCTCCTGGCCATGAACTTCCACCACATTGTCATGGATGGCCTCTCTGTGAACATTCTCCTTGGCGACATGATGAGATTCTATGCCGGAAGGATCACCGGACAAGACTTTGATCCTGATCCTGCCCCGGATTTGAGGGCCTACCAGAGCTGGCTTGGGGAGTATCTGGAGTCACCGGAATCCCAGGGGGATCGGGAGTACTGGCAGAAGCTCTTTCCCCGCACCATACCCATGCTGGACTTTCCCGGGGATCGCCCAAGGCCATCCCTCTTCTCATTCAGGGGGGCCCGGCACCATCTCCAGGCAGACAGCGAAGTTCTCCAAAAATGCCTGGCCCTGGGCCGGAGCCGCCGCATGACCCCCTTCATGACACTCATATCCCTCTACACCCTCTGGATTCATAAACTAACCGGCAAGGATGAGGTGGTCATAGGATTTCCAGTGGCCGGAAGGTTCTTTCCCGGAAGTGAGGAACTGGTGGGGTACTGCACCCATCTTGTGCCCTTTGTGAGCCACTACCGTGCCTCGGATACCCTTGGGGATTACTTAGACAGCTCCAGGAAAAACATCATCTCCGCCTACAGGCATCAGAAATATCCCTTCAGCCATCTTATACGAAACCTTCAGTTTGAACAGGATCTCAGCCGGGGATCGGTCATTGCCTCGGAGTTCAACTTAGATAAGGTGATGGATATGCCCGCCTTGGAAGGACTAACCCTCTCCATGGTGGATATACCGTTGAGTTATGTAAAATATGACCTCAACCTTGAGATCATGGAGGTATCCGGCCAATACCAGTTCAAGTTTGTGTATGCAACGGATATCTTTGAGCCGGAAACCATCACCCGCATGGCAGATCACTTCATGACCCTGCTCACCGCGGTCTCCCGGGAGCCCCGGGACACCCTGGGAAAGATATCCCTTTTAAATGAAAATGAACGGCACACCCTTCTTATGGATTGGAACCAGACAGAGCGGGATTTTCCCCTGGATCAGCCCTTCCACCGTCTCTTTGAGGCCCAGGTTGACAAGACCCCGGATCGGGTGGCGGCATCCTTCACAGAAGCCTGGGAAGATGGCAGCGGCCCCACAGATGGCAGCACCACGACCATTCAGGACATGAAAGACCAGAAAATGACCTACAGGGAGCTGAACGCCCAGGCCAACCGCCTTGCCCGGCAGCTCATCTCCAAGGGTGCCGACACCTCCCTGGTTCCCATCCTTGCTGACAGAAGCTGTCATTTCCTCGTGGCCATGCTGGGAATCTTCAAGGCCGGATGTGCCTATCTTCCCCTGGATCCGGAACACCCGGCCGACCGTATAGCTGCAATCCTGGGCCAGGTATCCCGGGCCTACCCGGGGGGTGATCTCCTGATACTGGCCGAGAAGAAATTTTCATCCCTTCTGGAGAAGGCCCTGAACCAACTGCCGGAAGGTTCAAGCCAGGAGACAATCTGGTTTGAAGATGCCATCTGCCATGCCCCCCTTCAAAAGGAGGATCATGAAAACCTTGCCCATCCCCTCTTGGGCAATAAAGAGGGGGATAAGGAACATACCCTCTCCGCCACACAAAATGCACCGTCCAAAGATTCAGGGAATCCCCCGTCTGAATCCCTGGCCTATGTGATATTCACCTCCGGCTCCACCGGCCTTCCCAAGGGTGCCATGGTCCAGCAAAAGGGGATGGTTAACCACATCTTTGCAAAGATACAGGATCTGGGGATCACTGAAAATGATGTGGTGGCCCAGAACGCATCCCAGTGCTTTGACATATCTGTGTGGCAGTTCCTGTCACCCCTGGTGACCGGCGGCAGGGTGGAGATCATGGACAACGACACGGCCCAGGATCCGGCAAGGCTCATCACGGTGGCGGCCCGGGGAAAGGTTACCATTCTGGAGCTTGTTCCTTCTCTCATGCGGGTACTCATAGAGCAGATGGACGTAACAGGCGGAAAAGGAGGGGGAAATCTTCCCCAACTCACATCCCTGAGATGGCTGGTTCCCACAGGGGAGGCCCTCCCTCCCCTGCTCTGCACCCAATGGTTCCGTCATTATCCCAAAATACCCATATTAAATGCCTACGGCCCCACCGAATGTTCCGACGACGTGGCCCACTACGCCCTGCATGGCCCCCCGCAGCCCCATGTCTCCAATATCCCCATTGGAAGACCTGTGGCCAACATGCGGCTCTATATCCTTGACGAGGAGA
>JADGBO010000222.1:0-2722 GCA_015231465.1 Desulfamplus sp. | reverse complement strand
AGGAGATGGAACCCGTGCCCATCGGAGTTGCTGGAAACCTCTGGGTCGGCGGAGTGGGAGTGGGTCTGGGTTATTTAAATCAGCCGGAGCTGACCCAAAAGGCATTTATTCGGGATCCCTTCCATGCAGATAACAAGGATAGTGATCCAGGCGGGGCAAACAGTTACCCGGACCGGGCAAACAGTGATCCAGATGGAACTCACATTCATACAGATGGGCCGGACAGTTATGCCGGAATCCACACCCCCATCTCCAAAAGGCTTTACCGCACCGGGGATCTTGCCCAGTATCTACCCGACGGCAACATTCTATTCCTGGGCCGCAGCGATCACCAGGTTAAGATCCGGGGCTTCCGCATCGAACTGGAGGAGATCGAGGCTGCCATCTCCCGCCATCCTATGGTACGGGAACAGGTGGTGACGGCTCGCTCCATGAAACCAGAAGGAACATCCCAATCCAATGCCCCGGGAACATCGGAATCCGCCCCGGCATCTCCCCGGGATCAGTCCGATGCAATGGCCCTGGTGGCCTATGTGGTTTTCCATGAAGCTGACCAGACCCGGAGGAAAGACAATGACCATATCCGGGGAAAAAACAATGACCAGACCCGGAGGAAAAACAATGACCGGATACAGGATAAAAACCATGTGAGTGCCCGGGAAACCGGGCACCAAGCCATTGAGGAGCTTCGCATCCACCTGGCAGGACAGCTTCCGGCCTACATGGTTCCCTCGGCCATTGTGGCCCTGCCGGAGATGCCCCTGACATCCAACGGCAAGATCGACCGCAGGGCCCTGCCCCAACCCACTGAAACCCTCACCGGCTCATCGGCCCCCTTTGCCCTTCCCCGCAGCGATACTGAAAGGGAACTCCTTGAAGTGATGGCAGAGGTGCTGGCCCGTCCCGGAATGGGGATCCACGACAACTACTTCTCCCTTGGCGGGGACTCCATCCAGGCCATACAGGTCACGGCACGAATACAGATGAGGGGATACACATTGAAACTAAGGGACATTTTCCAGTATCCCACCGTTGCCGAGCTGGCCCCCCGTCTCTCCCGCCGCACCCGGCAGATCGACCAGGGATGGGTTTCGGGGCCGGTGCATCCCACCCCCATCCAGTCCTGGCTCCTCTCCCAGGACAGAAACCTGATCAACCATTACAATCAGGCAGTGATGCTAACCTTTGACGCATCCCTTGATGTTCCTGCACTGGAGGCTGCCCTGGGGGCAGTGATGCTCCACCACGATGCCCTGCGCATGACCATAAATACAGACATGGAATATCTAAGGATGAAAGATCGGGCACTGGAAAATCAGGCACTGAAAGATCGGGGATTCGGAGGTGGGGCACCGGAAGATCGGGCACTGGACGATGGAGAATCGAAAAATCAGGGCATGGAACTCGTGATCCAGGAGCCCGAGGCAATTAAGCCCCGGGTTTCTGTGATACCCTTCAATCCCGACCGGGACCTTGAAAGCCTATTTTCCGAAATGGCCCCGGCTCTGCACAGCTCCTTTGACCTTGAAAATGGCCCCCTTGTCAAGACAATCCTGTTCCAGGGAAACCACGGGGATGAGCAGCATCACTTCCAGCCCGACAAACTGATTGTCATCATCCACCACCTTTCAGTTGATGCGGTATCCTGGCCCATCATCCTCAATGATCTCTTTACAGCATACTCGGCCCACAGACAGGGCCAGGGGATTCAACTGCCGGCCAAAACCCATCCCTTCTCCCACTGGACAGCCCAACTTGGGATAATGGCGGAAAATGCCGCAAGCGACTCTCCCCTGCCCATGTTCACCAGGGAGATACAATACTGGGAGGAAGTGGCAAAGGAACCCCGCATGATCCTCCCCGGTCAGAACAAGAATCATGGCCTCCATGGTGATGCGGCCTGCATGGAGATAACCCTGCCGGCCAGGGACACCGCCATCCTCACCGGAAGGGCCCAGGAAGCCTACCATACAGATATGAACGATCTCATCCTCACAGCACTCACCCGGGCACTTAAACACTGGGCAGGCATTGACAACATTATGGTGGCCCTGGAGGGCCACGGCCGTGACGATCTGCCTGCTCCAGATGGAACACTTTGGGAGAGCGATGTGGACATCTCCCGCACCGTGGGCTGGTTCACGGTGGAATATCCGGTACTTTTGAAATGGACAGACGGGATGACCGGACTCCAGATAAAATCCATCAAGGAGAGCCTGCGGCGTGTACCCAACCGGGGCATGACCTTCGGCATTGTGAAACCGGTACTGGAGACGAATGTGCAAAGGAGGCTGGAACCGGAAATATCCTTCAACTACCTGGGAGCCGTGGATGGAGACCATGCCATAATCTCCCGGGGAGGCGGTGCCCCGGCAGAAATGGGAACACTCTCCAGGGTTGAGGCCCTCCCCCACAAGGATCTCATCCATCCAAAAATGAAAAGGGCCCATGCCATGGAGATGGAGGCTGAAATACGGCAAAACCGCCTGCACATCCAGATTTATTACAACCCTGACCGGTTCGGGGAGGATTCCATGCAGGAGCTAATCTCCATACTCAAGGGGGCCCTCATCGAGATAATAGACCACTGTGCCGGAAAAGAGGAGTCCGAGGTGACCCCGTGGGATCTCACCTGGCCCCATCTCACCCTGCCCCAGTTTGATGTGCTTATGGAGCAGCAGGGCATGAAACCTTCAATGCTCCAGGACATCTACCCCCTGGC
>JADGBO010000221.1 GCA_015231465.1 Desulfamplus sp. | reverse complement strand
CCTCCGAGGCAATAAAATATTGTGCGGTTCTCTTCTCCTTTATCTTTTTCGTCCATGCAGGTGTAAGGACTCTCAGGGGCAAAAGGATATTTACAACCCCTGGCACCATCCTTTTTGCAGTGTGGCTCTTTCTCGGAGCCTCTGCCCTCCACTGTTTTTATTATGCATCTGCACAGAAATATGCTGTAATCACGGCTTCCGAGACATCTGTAAGGTCAGGGATATCCCCCGGGGCCACAGAACTTTTCCTTCTCCATGCCGGCACCAGGGTCAGGGTGGAGGAGATAAGGGAAGGGTATATCAAAATATTTTTCTCCCAGGGGAAAATGGGCTGGGTAAGTGCCGAAGATGCCGGGATTATATAAAAAATATATAATTATGGGCATCCTTCATTTGCCTGTTTACACTTTTCCAATGGCAAAATAACCCAGCGGTAGAGACGCAATGCATTGCGTCTCTACTCCAGACAAGAAGTGTAAACTACTTTAATCTGATATGAAGGATGCCGAAAAATGGTGAAGAGATGATCGCTACGGAAAGAGATAACATAGTCGCCCCAAAAGAATTTTCATACCAACAGCCGCCTTTTATAAGAAAGCTGAATGAAATTTTGCATCTTGAAGATTATCCCTGTTTGATCAATTTGTGCTGCCGTAACAACAGGGACGGAAGCAAAAATATTATATTGGAGGCCCTTGAGTTTGCCTATGAACACCATGCCGGACAGATCAGAAAATCCGGAGAACTTTATATAAATCATCCCATTGCCGTTGCCGAAATAATTGCCGGTACCATGGGACTCAATGACCCGGAACTCATAGCAGCAACCCTCCTGCATGACATTGTGGAGGATGTAAGCTCCCTTACTACAGGAATAATTGAAAAACGATTTGGAAAAAACGTGGCCAGGTTTGTGGACGGCTGCACAAAGATGAAGATGAGAAGTCTTGACAAGAGCCTTAACAAGGACATGACCTATAAGAAACTTATAAGTATGGCCAGTGAAAATCCTGAAATTCTTCTTATCAAAATTGCAGACCGCGTCCACAATATGCACACCATTAATTTTCTCAATGTCCATAAACGTCAGAGAATTGCCCATGAGACTATGGAGATATATGCACCCCTTGCAGAAAAACTTGGACTCTTTTCCATAAAACGCACACTCTTTGAGATGGCCCTTCGGCACCTTTTCCCCAAGAAAAGTAAAAAATTGCTAAATATACTTAAAACCGTAGGTGCATCCGATGACGTTGCCGAGATAAAATCACAACTGGCAATGGAATGCAGGATGTTTCAGTTCAATATCCGAGTCACCTCGAGATTGAAAAATCTTTATGCTTTCTATTCATCAAGGAAAAAGACCCTTGATATAAACAGGGCGGAAAATCTCGTTGATTTCACAATCATACTTGACACTATGGGTGAATTGAACTGTTATCATGTCCTGGGAATTATCAATACCCTGTTCTCTCCGGTACCCAAAAGCATCAGGGACTACATTGCCAATCCCAAAACCAACGGTTATAAAAGTATCCATGTACGCATCACATACAAGGATCGCAGATATCTCGTCAAGATCAGAACAGCCGACATGGAACGCATTGCACGACGAGGGGTTCTCCTTCATTGGGATAACAGGGATCACAGCCATAAATATAAAAAGGTCTTAAACGACATTTTAAAAGATATTGCCGATTATGAAGGCTCTCCTGTTACAAGAAAAGATATGATCCGTCAGTTGATAGAGGATGACAAGGTCTTTGTATATACACCCAACGGCTCCCTTCATTATCTTCCCGAGGGCAGTATAGTTCTGGACTTTGCCTATAAAATCCACACTACCCTGGGTGATCACTGCAGATATGCCATGGTCAACAGCAGCAGAGTCTCTCCTTCACATCTTCTAAGGGATGGAGACAAGGTGGAGATTATCACTTCCAGCTCCCCCAGTGAGATCAGCTCGGATATTGAAGTAAGATGCCGCACCCCCAAGGCAAGAAGTGCTATTAATAAAAAAATACAGAAAAAAAGGGATAACTATGCCGGCAAGATCGGCAGGGATATAATGCATCAGGCCATAGACCGCTACGGCTTTGGCAATGAAATTTTTGACAGCGGCTCGCTTTATGATTTTCTTGCATATCAAGGGTTAGATACTCTGGAGGATTTTTTTGTCAGTATCGGTCAATTCCGGTTTGTTCCATTGGAGGTTTTATGGGAAATAGATACTAAAGATTCAGGAAGCAGGATTGAAAAAGTTCTGGCTGCTGGAAAGTCCCAGTTATTTTCATTGATGCTCACCGAACTGCAAAGGGATGTCCATAAATTCTCACAATGCTGCACGCCTTTGCCGGGTGTTGAGTCCTGCCTTGGTCTTTTAAGTGTCAACGGAATATCCCTTCACCGTATCCATTGCGAAAAATATAAGTCAAGAAGGGGATATTCCGACGACAAAAGAGTGCATATAACCTGGGATATGAAAAAAATATGGAGAGAGCCTGTTGTTTTCAATATTATTTTCCGGGGTATATCCTTCAATGATCTGATAGGGATAATTGCGGATATTATTTCTGTGGTCAATATCACTACAATAGACAGCTCCTCCCGGGAAGGGGCCATTGCTCTCAAGGTTGAACTCCAAAGCTTTGATCAGACCCGTATATTTTTTTCAGCATTTGAAAGCAGGGGCTGTCATGTTGAAATTGAAGATTTTTATCTGAACTGAAACCCATTATCCGGATGATGGATACCCCGGTACCTGAATTATAGCTCTATTTAAGAAATGTCGCACCCTTCTCCACCGCCCCTTCTGCAAATCTGGAGTATCTGAGGGGGTTATCTTCATTGGCCATTTTTCCGGTTGCAATATCAGCGACCCTCTTTCCTGCACCAGGGGACATCATCACCCCGCACCAGTAACCGCAGTTGAGGTGAAAACCTTCAATCACACCGGACGGCCCTATGACAGGTTTGTCATCCGGTGTATAGACATACATCCCCGCAGAAACATCAATATCGGATGCCACAATTTTATCTGCTATGGTCTCAAAAAATGGATTTAGCCGGGAGACCCGGTGTATGGATTCCGCTGCAAAGTCCCAGTCCGTGGGAAGCTCTTCCCGGGGTTCGGTTTCAGGCTCGTCGGGATCCACCCAGGCACAAAGAATGCCCCCGGCTTCGGGCCTCCAGTATGAATGATTTACCAGATCCACCATAAAGGGAGCCTTTTCCGGCAGCAGTGAAGGGTCTGTTTTGATATAGCATTTTTGACGCCGGACAGTCCGCAGGGGCATTTCAAGCCCTGCCATTTTACTGATACCACCGGCAAAGGGCCCGGCACAGTTGACCACCATACGGGTGGCAATGTTTCCCATGCCGGTTTTCACCCCGGCCACTCCCCGTCCGTCCATAACAATATCCGTCACTGGAGTTTTTGTATAGAAAGTTGTATTTTTGCTTCCCTTGGCAAAGCCGTAGGTGGCCTCATGGGTGGAGAGCCATCCATCCTTTTGGTTATAGGTCGCTGCAAGGGCACCGGTGGCAAGGAAGGGAAATCGTTCACCAAGTTCCGGGCCGGTGATGAACTCTGCGTCGTTTACCCCCAACTCATGGTAGCGGACAACGGCTTTTTCAAGGTCAGATACCATATTGGAATCGTCGGTCACAAAGAGGTATCCCCTCTGGGTTATGCCTATGTCAATGTCGGGAATTTCTATTATCTCCTTGAAATTTTCAAACATTTTAACGCTCTCAAGGGAGAGGTCAGCCATGGAACTTTCCGTGAACTGAGTACGAAAGCACTCCACGCTTGCGGCAGTGGTTAAAGATGAGAGAGCATCCCGCATCTCCAGAAGGACAACTTTCATTCCGGCCTTTGAAAGCCAGAACGCCGTTGAAACACCCACAATTCCGCCCCCTATCACGACTGCGTCGGCAGTGATATTTCCAAAATTATGCCCCAAACAAATCTTTCCCACAATAACCTCCTGCCTGGTGAAACCAAAATATGTTACAATGTTTAAAATCAGCATATATAGACTTCCAGAATAATCTTTCAGCAAATTCATTCCCAAGGGAAGCCACAAGTGAAGCCACAAGTGAAGCCACAAGTGACTGACCCTAAAGTACGATTGCCAATTTCATTATCTGAAAAACTATAGTATTCCAGAAAACGAAATTGGTGGCCGAAGCCCTCTGTTTACGGGTTTGATAAATGAATTTGACAATTTCATTATCTGGAAAGCTATATATGACCCAAACGGTTTCGGTCATACTTTTAGGATTTAAAATTCTTCCCATTGATGATATTAGTACATGATCACTGTTACTTCAAGAGCTGATTTCTATTTTAACATTTTCCATTATTTATAGGGAACACCATGGACAATACTGATCGAGTTGCAATCTATCCCGGCTCCTTTGACCCATTGACCAACGGCCATGTTGATGTTATTGAACGGGCAATGAAGATTTTTGACAAAGTAATTGTGGCTGTACTTCACAATCCATCTAAAAAGGCTCTTTTTTCAGTTGAAGAACGCCTTGACATGATACGTCAAACTTTCTCGACTTCGTCCCGGCTTGTTGTGGACTCATTTTCCGGTCTTCTTGTGGATTATGCCAGGCAGACAGATGCAACGGCAATCATACGGGGTATGCGGGCCATTTCAGATTTTGAGAGTGAATTTCAGATGGCTTTGATGAACCGCCGCTTGAGCAGGGATGTACAGACTATTTTTCTCATGACAGGCCTTCGGTGGATATTCACAAGTTCTTCCATAATAAAAGAGGTGGCTGTTTTTGGCGGAGATATTACCGGCATGGTTCCCCATGTTGTGAAGTGTAAGATGAAAGAGAAGTTTCCTCTTCTCCAATAACGGATATGGCGGCCCACCCAACTTCGAGAACCTCGGCTACCACACAATCATAGTAGGGGCGATTCATGAATCGCCCCTACTATGAGGACTTTCATATAACGGCCATGCCCTTGCGGGCACAACGAACAATGAAAGTAGGGGCGATTCATGAATCGCTCCTACGGACGACTTTCATATAAAAAAAAACTAACCATGGCAGACCATCTGCCACAACGAAGATGGAAACAAATGGATCTATGGCAGCTTAAGGTTTTTGTGAATGTTGTTGATGAAAAAAGTTTTTCCAGGGCCGGAGATGCTATTTTTATCTCCCAGCCAACCGTCAGCAGCCACATCAAGGAGTTGGAGGCCCATTTCGGATGTCGTCTCATCGACCGCATGGGTCGGGGGGCGGTTCCCACCAAAGCCGGGGATATTCTCTATCTCCACGCAAAACAACTGCTTAATCTGAAGGATCGGACAGAAGCAGCCATGTCCGCTTTCCTTGGAGATGCCTGCGGAGATGTTGTGTTCGGAGGCAGTACAATTCCGGCCACATATATAATTCCGGCCATTATAGGTGAATTTAATCAGAGATATCCCTCCATCAATATCTCCATTGTATCAGGAGACACATCCGAGATATGCAACGCTATTTTAGACGGCAGGTTGGAAGCCGGTCTTGTCGGAGCAAGTGTTGATGAGCCCAATATGAATCAGGAGAGACTTATCAAGGATGAGATGAAGCTTGTTGTACCCCCAACCCATCCCTGGGCATTGGCCCGG
>JADGBO010000220.1:1717-5649 GCA_015231465.1 Desulfamplus sp. | reverse complement strand
ATCAGTGGCCTGATCAACGGCAATGACATCTGCCTGATAGCTCTGGGCTTTGCCTGAAAAAAGTTTTACATTTACAACTGTGTCACTGCCTGTGGTTTGAAAGGTTGTAAGTACGTATCCCCTGGGGTCAATAATTACTCCGGAGCCCTCAAGGCGTGTACCATCCCGGTATGAAGGGATGTAAGAGAGTCCTCCGCTGTAGGTCTGGTTCATTTCCTGACCTGCCGCTGTCCGTGAGACCCCTACCACAGAGGGTTTGATCAGGGATACCAGATGGCTGATCCCCTCCTGCATCATAAGTGCCGTGGCAGGGGAGTGTGTTTCACCCGGGGATACAGTTGTTGAGCTGTACAGGGGCGTGGGCAGGGCCATCATGGATGTGGGGCTGTTCACACTGCTCCCTCCCATGGAGTTGTTTACCATTGGCGGTGCCGACCCTGTACCCTGGTTTGTCATGGCAGATTCGTGGGTTCCAGCATCTCCGATGGACCTTTTAAGTATCAGCTCTGAATTTGTCCATACAGCTCCTGCAATGAAAACAGCAAGTACCCCGGTTATCCAGAAGATGTTGTTGATTTTAAAATTTCTGTTTCTTTTCATGATCTGTTTCTTCTTTTTTTCTCCCCAGTGACAATTTCCCTTTTTATGAATGGTTTCATAAATAACTTGTCCATTAACATCACCCCCCCCCCAACCCTCTCTCCATGAATAGAGAGGGGGAAAATGGGTAAGGAATTGATTTTTAATAACTTGCCCATTCACCTCACCCCCCAAACCCCTCTCCATGACTGGAGAGGTGGAGTTTGGGTAAGTTAATTAAACCCTATTACTAAGTTATTTCGTGTTCATTCCTTCAAGAGTGAATATGCCATGGAGCAGTTTTTGGAGATGGCATATATGGTATCTATCACCGAGAAGTCTGTTTTAAAAAACCCTTAAAATCATCCAGACTCCAACTACACTAAGCACAAAGGCAAAAATGAATCGAAGAAGGTTACTGTTTGAACCCCGGGAAACCCGGGATCCTATCTGGGCACCAACAGCCGTAATTAACGAGAGGGTTATTGCAAGCCTTATATCAAAATTTCCGGCAAGGCTATGTCCTAAAAATCCGGAAAGTGCTGTAAGGGGAACCATGATTGATGCAGTTGCAATTGCTATTTTCATGGGAATATTGAGCATTAAAACCATAACAGGTATCTTGATCCAGCTTGCCGCAAGACCGAGCAGTCCACCAAAAAATCCGGTAACCAGGGTTATGGGAATTGTCAGTCCAAGATCAATTTTTACGGCACGTCCCCTGAACTCATGCTCCCAGCCAAAGGGGCTCAGTAATATGCGACGTCTGTCGGTGCTTCCCTCGGCAGATGAGGCTATTTTGGAGTTCTGCATCATTGTATAGCTTGCTATGAAGAGGGTGCATGAGAACATAATGGAGAGTGCATCTGCATTGAAGTGGTGGGCCACCATACCACCGATAAACGCTCCCACCATTGTCGGGGGTTCAAGCACCCCTGCAAGTTTCAGATCCACAAGGCCCGATTTTGAAAATGTATAGAGTGCAGAGAGCTGGGATATTGTAATCATCATAAGGCTTGTCGATGCTGCCGTATAAAAGTCAATCTGGCAGGATAGAAGCAGGGGCACATATACAAAACCACCGCCAAGTCCCAGCATTGAAAAGATAATCGACGCCACGAATGTCATGAGTCCCAATTTAAGAATGATGGATTTAAAAAGATCCGAGAATGTCTCATCAAGGGTTGAAAAGGCCTTTGATGCACCAGTAGATGTTCCATCAAGGTTTTGTTGAACCAAAGTGTTGCCCCGGCCGGCCTGCATGGCAATGGTTTGTGGTGAACCCGCCATTGTGTTGAATGATTCTGCAGGAACCCTGTTCATTGGAAAGGTTGCCATGGGGGTTGTTGCCGCAACCGGTACCGGTCCACTGGTAACAGGGTCGTTTGTCAGAATGTGGCAGACATCACAGGATCCCACAGGCGGGTGGGTCATGGGGCTTTTCATGCTTACAACCAGCTTCTGTTTGATTGTGTGGCATGTTGTGCAGTCTGAAAACTTCTGGTGAATGGCATCGTTGGGCATCTTTTTGTTAAGATTTACAGGCTCCTTTGGTCTGGTGGGCTGTGGCAAAGGTTGTGCTTTTGTGGTTGCAGCCGCAGTCACCAGGGCACCGGTCACCCTGGTGAAAAAGTGTTTTGTCCTGTTGACTGGAATGGCAAAACCAACTCCCCTGTAAGTGCCCTCGGGAGCATATATAGCCGTGCCGACTCCTATTACACGGCCGTAGATATCAATCACAGGACCGCCGCTGTTACCTTCGTTTATCACCGCATCTGTCTGTATCATATCCTTGTAGGTAACACCGTCGATAACCATCTCACGGTGGAGATCACTTACAATTCCAAGGGAGACCGAGTGGTTAAAGCCAAAGGGAGAGCCTATGGATACAATATAGCTGCCGATCTTTACAGTATCGGAATTTCCAAGCTCAGCCACCGGAAAAGTTCGGTTGGAATCGATTTTTAAAAGTGCAAGGTCAAGGCCGTGATCTTCATCCATGATTTTTGCGGCAAATTTGTTATCAGTACCACTCCACAGGGAGACCTCGATATTTTCCGCATCGTTTATGACATGACGGTTGGTCAGTATATATCCCCTTCCATCCACAATCAGACCGGATCCAATGCTTTGAAACCAGACAAAATCGTTGGCTCCTCCACCCGGGGCATGCTGCTTTTTTTGTGCCCTTACGCTTACAACCGAGGGTCGAACCTTTGCAACGGCATGGCTTATGCTCTCCTGAAGATCAAGCAGAAGATTATCCCCTGTATAGGCCACGGCATTGCAGGTGGTTCCCCGGGCCATAAAGGTAAGCAAAAGAGTGAATATGATTATTAGATATCGTTTCATTGTCGGATTTCTACAGTCCTTTAAGGGGTTCCAGTGAGCCTGACTGGTATGAGTCAATTGCCGTGTCTGGTGTTCCGACAACACCGGCATAAACTGTTACACCCTGGCCGATAAGCTGGGATGCTGTATGTTTTGATATGTCGCTGCAGATAAGTGCAGAGAGGTTGTTTTGCCTGAAGGTATCGGCAATGGAGCCCATATTAAGGGGATCTACAACTGCAAATTTATTCTGACTCAAATCCACCATTATAAGATAAGGAGTCTGGAGTCTGTTACCGTAAATCCTGCTGTGCATATCGGGTGCCGAAGCAAAGATGCCAAAACGGTGTCCCGCCGGTACTCCCTGTCCCGGGGCATGGTTAACAGCAGCAACCCGGGCCGGGGATGTATGCATGGGTTGTCCTGTCATGGTATGGGTACCCATCTGCCGGTTCATGGCCACCTTTTTAATCTTGTTGTCAAGGGGCTGACTGATCTTGGTACCCTGGGGGGTGAAACCCGGGGGCGGCACACTGATAAAGAGATGTTTGTTACCCCGTATGACATCCACAACTGCGCTGTTCTGTTTCTGGGTTGCAATCTCAAAATGTTTCATATCCGGAGTTGGTTGACCGTTAACCGCAATAATGACATCTCCGGTTGTGAAACCGAGCATGGTTGCAGGCGGGCTCTCCACATCGTTGACAAGCACTCCCCTGGTTCCGGGGGGCAGCCCAAGGTCTGCGGCACCGTTGCCCGTAAGCTCTCCAAGATCCATTCCAATCCATGTCCCTTCAATGGCAATATCTGCAGGGCCAATGAACGGTATGGTTTCAGGTGCCGGTGTCTGCTCACCAAGCACCAGGGGCAGGGCCAAATGAGTACTGTCCCTTAAAATTGTCAGCTCAATCTTCTTTCCGGGCTGGGATTTTAAAATAATTGACTGAAGCTGATTAACATCCTTGATCCGTGTACCGTTGAATCTTCTTATGACATCACCGCTTTTAAGTCCTGACTTAACA
>JADGBO010000220.1:0-1619 GCA_015231465.1 Desulfamplus sp. | reverse complement strand
AAAATTGTCAGCTCAATCTTCTTTCCGGGCTGGGATTTTAAAATAATTGACTGAAGCTGATTAACATCCTTGATCCGTGTACCGTTGAATCTTCTTATGACATCACCGCTTTTAAGTCCTGACTTAACCGCAGGGGAGTTGGGTGTTACATGGCTCACTATGACACCCCTTGTGTCAGGAAGTGAAAATTGAAGCTGCATAACTGCGTCAATATCCTGTATGTCAGCACCAAGCCATATTTTCCGTGACGCAGGTGCCGGCTGGAAGGGGTTGGGGGTTCCATTCCCGGGGGCAGCCACGGTGTTACCGGGAGCCGCTCCTGCATGGTTTGCAATCTCTGGTGGATTTTCAAGCTTTACGTGCATGGAACTCTTTTTACCATTCCTGTTGACAACTATCTTTACAGTCGCTCCAACTTTTTTTGTCTGAATGATCTGTCCAATCTGCTGATGGCTTGAAACATTTTTATTGTCAAACTTTAATATCACATCTCCGGCTTTAAGGCCGCCCTTCTCTGCCGGGGATGCGGCAGCCACACTTTTAACATAAACACCCTGGTCTGCTTTCAGTCCAAGCTTTCCGGCCAGGGCCGCGGGCAGATCATCAAGAACAGCTCCAAAATAGGGAGACCCCTGAAGGGCCTGGTTTATCAGTTTGATCTGACCGTTGCCAATCCCTGCAGGAAATGTCGGGTTGTTGATAAGCTGAATCTGGCCGTTGCCGAGACCCGATGGGAATGTCGGGTTGTTGACAAGCTGGGTCTGGAGTGCGGCAACATTGAGTTCCGGAGTTTCCGGAGCTTCACCCCCGGCAGTGGTGTCCATGGTTCCTACCCATCCATACATAACCGCCAGCATCACCACAAAGCCGAGAACCGATATTGGAGCAAGAATAGTAAATGCCTTGTTCGCCTTGTTCATAAGCCCATCATCCTTTATATTTTACCGTGGTAATAGATACAAATTTCCATCTTCGGGGATGGCTGAAGGTCAGCCATATTCGTTTAATTTAAAAACAGGGGATAATTCACCCTGATAAGGAATTGATTTTTAATAACTTGCCCATTCATCTCATCCCCAGCCACCTATTACAGGCTTGCCATGGGAGCCTGGGTAAGTTAATTAAACCCAACTACTATAGTTTTCCAGATAATGAAATTGTCAACCAAACTGTAGGGGCACTCCCTTGCGGCTGCCCTTAAGAAGTGATTTTCTGAAATATTATTCTGGAAGTCTATAAGTTAATTAAACCCAACTACTAAACAATGCTGTTTCCATTGTGTGGTGGCCGGCAGAACCGGCCATGAATTTCCGCCGTAAAGGGGGATGATCACCCCGTTTGATCTTCCCCATGACCCTTTTATCAGTAGAATGCCTGGGTCTGGACATTTCCACCAGTTGCTCCTCCTGCATAGGGGGAGACCATCTGCGGTGACGGCATGACAGGAGCAGTAGTCAGGGTTGAAGGAATAAGGTAGCCTGACATATAAGAGTTGAGTGCATCCCGAACGGTTCCTGTCATGCCGGGATATACATTTACCATAAGAACATGGAAAGAGTTCAGGGCATCCTGGGTGAAATTGCCGGCAATGACATTGCTGACACCAAGATCAACCATAT
>JADGBO010000021.1:21069-23127 GCA_015231465.1 Desulfamplus sp. | reverse complement strand
ATCATCCTGTAAATCCTGGTTCAGACAAATACCCTTATCTCATGGAAAACCAGACAAACTGTCGTTTTTGAGTAATAACAAAAATGCTTCTGCGTCATTAATAATGAGCAGCCCGCCAAAGAGTGATATTTTACTGGTGAGAAGGGAGAGTCCGGAGTGGACAAAGTCACAGCGTCGGGGATTGTCGTGTTCCATGGCTGGGAGCTGGTCCATATGAGTGATGAAGGGAAGATTTGAATTGTCGATTTTGGGGAGATTATTGATTGATCCTTTTCAAGGGAGGAACACAAACAGTTACTTTTAAGGGGGTTTTTATGAAAAACATCTATTTTATCATCTATTTTATCATTTTTGTTCCACTGTTTTTTTCAGTTGATCCGGTCAAGGGGGATCACATTATTATAGCCGCCGACAACTGGTGTCCCATTAACTGTGAGCCGGGAACATCCATGCCCGGGTATATGGTTGAAACGGCACGAAAAATTTATGAAAAAGAGGGTCATACCGTTGAGTATATAGTACGTCCCTGGGCAAGAGCCATCCATGAATGCAGGACAGGAAAAATCAACGGCATTATCGGAGCTTTCAAGGGAGATGCTCCGGATTTCATTTTTCCCGAAAATGAGCTGGGCCTGATTTCCCAGGCTTTTTTCGTCAAGACTGCCAGCACCTGGTCGTACAACGGCATCAAGTCACTGGAGGGTGTGAAGCTCGGGGCCATCATAGATTATGATTACGGAGAAGAGTTGACCCAATATATTGAAAAAAACAAGGATTCCAGAATGGTTGACCTCATCGGAGGCAGTGATCCCCTAATGATGAATATCAATAAACTCATGGGAGACAGGATTGATGTCATCATTGAGGTTCCGCCGGTACTCTGGTACAAAGCATCTGAAATGGGTGTGAAAGATCAGCTAAGGGTTGCCGGCCGCATGGATGAACCTGAAAGTGCCTACATCGCCTTTTCACCGGACAATCACTCTTCTCAAAAGTACGCCGACATCCTTTCCCATGGAATAGAGAATTTAAGGCGGTCCGGAGAGTTGAAAAAAATATTGGAAAAATATGGCCTTGAGGATTGGAAATAACATATGCAGATAAGGGCACCGGTATTCTCCCCCTCTCCATTAATGCCGTAAACCTTGTCAATACTGTCCGAATAACGACCATGGCGGCCCACCGCCACAATCGAAGTAGGGACGATTCATGGATCGCCCCTACGGATGACTTTCATATACAACCACCATGGCGGCACTACCGCCACATGAAAATACAAGCCACAGGATAAAGGCATAAACGTGAACATATCAATAACAGGGCAGAAATATCCATTACAAGAAAAAATAGGTGATCCCGATCTTTTGGTGGGCCGTGAAAAAGAGTTTGACAATTTCAATAAATGGATAAATAACATTCCCAAAAGACTCTCCAAATCAAGGGTTATCCTGGCACGCCGCAAAAGCGGCAAAACAGCCTTTATCCAGAGGATATTCAATCTTCTTTGGCTGGAAAACGGTCATATCATCCCTTTCTATTTTGATATATCGGAAAACAAGACATGGTATCCGGATTTTGCAATGCTCTATTATCGTGCATTTGCAACCCAGGTGATCTCGTTTTTAGAAAGGGACCCTTCCCTGTTTGAAGAGCAGCTCTCCTTTGAAGACATTGAAAAATACGGTGCTGAAAAATCCATTTCATTGTTTTTAAAAGACATTAAAAGCATGAGAAGCGACAAGGAATCGGGCCTGCACGATTCTGTCTGGGTAACCGCATACTCGGCTCCCCACAGATTTGCATCCAGATATGATAGACGTTTTCTTGTAATCATTGATGAGTTTCAAAATATTACCCAGTACATCTATCCGGATCCCCATTATCAGACTTCTCCCATTGACTCCCTTGCCGGCAGTTTCCATTACCATGTGGAATCAAAGATTGCCCCGATGCTTGTAACCGGCTCATATATCCGCTGGCTCATCAACATAAGCAGCAGATACCTTGAAGCAGGCCGCCTTACAGAGATGTTTATCTCTCCCTGCCTCACCCGGGAGA
>JADGBO010000021.1:0-20969 GCA_015231465.1 Desulfamplus sp. | reverse complement strand
ACAGGTCAGGTTGCCGAGATGCAGCTTGCAAATGCCTTCAGGAGCAGAAAAAGATTTCGTGCCCAAGAATATTTCAAGGGTGTGCCGGATGAGCATAATACACTGCTTAATATTATAGATGTTAAAACACGTTTCATATTTCAAAGGGAAGATGGCAAAAATATGGAGTTTGATGTTGTAGCAGAGTCTAAATGCGGCCGCACATTGATTGTGGAAGTGAAAAAACGTGCTGTAAAAACCGGTGTAAATCTGGTTGAGGATTTCATTGAAAAGGTTGAAAGCTATCGAAAAGTTGAAAGCTATCAAAAAGCAGATATTGACAGGGTTGTACTGCCTGCATTTCTCTCCCTGGGAGGATTTACCCATGATGCGTTGGAGCTGTGCGGTGCAAAAGGGATTTTCACATCGGATAAAATTGAAATTTTTTAGGTCATAATAAGGATTAAATGTGGCTGAAATCGGTTTTAACCCGCCCGCAATTTTAGGGGTGAACCTTGTGTCCGCCCTCCAAAAGGGCAGTGACAAGCATCGCCCCTGCATTGTGGCCTTCCCCAAATATTTAAACCAAGAGGCTGTATGTGAAAAATCCTCTGACTTATGCATTTGTTGTTCTTTTAATCTTTCTTGTTCTGCCAGGGCTGTTCCTATCCCACTTTGAAGCCGAGAAAAGGGCTATAAAACTGCGTGAAGAGATAAATACGGTATTGGGGGATATCAAAGCCTCCATTGGAACCAGACTTTATTGGAACATTCACAGAATGGAAGGAGTCAAAGCCCTTGTGGCAATGAGCCCGGACCTTTCCCAGGAAGACTTTGATCGTGCCATGGAAATAAATTTTACAGGGGATCATGATCTTAGAAATATCGGCCTTGCCAGGGATATGGTAATCCGCTTCATGTATCCCATGGAAGGCAATGAAGCAGCAATCGGTCTGGATTTTACCAAAAACAGGGAGCAGTCTGCTTCCGCCGAGCTTGCCAGGACCCTCAACAAGACGGTGCTTGCCGGGCCTTTGAACCTTGTCCAGGGAGGTGTGGGAATCATTGCACGCATACCCATTTACCTTTCGGATACGGAAAATTATAGAGATGGTTTCTGGGGACTTGCATCCGTGGTTATCAATATGGATGTTTTTTATGAAAAAGCGGGCCTGAACAGCCTTCCTGCAGGGGTGAAAGTTGCCATAAGGGGCAAAGATGCCCTTGGAGCTGACGGAGAGGTCTTCCTGGGAACTCCTGAAATTTTTAAACCGGAAGCTCAGGCTGCATTGGCGGACATTGAGCTTCCCCACGGTTATTGGCAGATTGCGGCGGTCCCCTTTAATGGCTGGCCCGGATACTATTTCCATTTTTCAATGCCTGTGGCCATTTACTGCACCGGGGCTCTTATTGTGCTTGCTTCCAATTTGTTGATGATGGTGAGCCTGGGGCAGCGGAAGCGGGCAGAAAATAAACTTCAGGAAACCAACCGGCAACTGGAGGAGTCAATTGACCTGGCCAATCAGATGGCTTCCAAAGCAGAAGCGGCAAACATCGCCAAAAGTGAATTTCTTGCCAACATGAGCCACGAGATACGCACCCCCATGAACGGGATCATCGGCATGACCGGCCTTCTGCTGGACAGCCAACTGACCCGGGAACAGCACATGTATGCCGAAACAGTTTGGAACAGTGCCAAATCCCTGCTGGGGCTCATCAATGAGATACTTGATTTTTCCAAAATAGAGGCCGGCAAAGTGGATATGGAGGTCATCGACTTTGACCTCCAGGGCCTGATGGACGATTTCAAGGTGCCCCTGGCACTCCAGGCCGGCGACAAGGGCCTGGAATTTATCTGCGGCATTTCCCGGGATGTTCCGCTTCTGCTCAAGGGAGATCCCGGGAGGCTTCGCCAAATTTTGACCAATCTGGCCGGCAATGCAGTTAAATTCACCGCTTCGGGCAGGGTTTCGGTTTTGGTTACCCTTGAATCGGAAACACCCGAGCATGTGCTGCTTCTTTTTACAGTCCTGGACACCGGTATTGGAATACCCCTGGAACAACAGAAACTTCTGTTTCAGAAATTTTCCCAGGTTGACTCCTCAACAACACGTCAATATGGCGGGACCGGCCTGGGACTGGCCATCTCCAAAGAGTTGGTCCAAATAATGGGCGGCGGGATCGGTGTCCAAAGCGAGGCAGGAAAAGGTTCCAGATTCTGGTTTACGGTAAGCCTGCTCAAGCAGTCTAAGGCATCCCATGCAACATCTTCCGATAAGCAGTCTAAGGCATCCCATGCAACATCTGCCGATAAGCAGTCTGAGGCATCCCATGCAACATCTGCCGATAAACAGTCTGAGGCATCCCATGCAACATCTTCCGATATCACGATTTCTCCCCGGGATGGAGAATCCTCTCCTGCCCCCCTCCCACGGTTACCCACCATCAAAACAGACAATACCATGGCCGATATCCGCAATCTTTTTGCCCACCGGGACCTTTGTATTCTCCTGGCCGATGACAACCCCACCAACCAGCAGGTGGCACTGGGAATCTTGAAAAAACTTGGCCTTTCAGCCCATGCAGTGAGTAACGGACGTGAGGTCATTGATGCCCTGAAAATTAAGCCCTACCACCTGGTACTCATGGACATCCAGATGCCGGAAATGGACGGCCTCGATGCTTCAAGGCAGGTCCGTTCCTCCCAATCCCAGGTACTGAATCCGGACATTCCCATTATCGCCATGACCGCCCATGCCATGGCCGGGGATCGGGAGATGTGTCTGGCAGCCGGTATGAACGGGTATATTTCCAAACCCATTGACCCCCTGGCTTTGGCAAAGGAGCTGGAAAAACACCTTTCCAAAGGAAGCGAAAACACCATTGACCGCCAGGCTGGCGGAGAGTATGGATATGATTCCTCCGGGGATGGCAGTGATCCGGCCCGTATATTTCACCGGCCTTCACTGATGAAAATGCTCATGGATGATGAAGAACTGATGGAATCAATTATCTCCATCTTTCTGGATGACATGCCCACACAAGTGGATGCTTTGAAATCCTTTGTGGAAAATGGAGATGCCGGACAGGCATACAACCAGGCCCACAGGATCAAGGGTGCTGCCGGCAATGTCGCCGCCTTTATGCTCCAGGAAACTGCCCATGAGATGGAACAAGCCGGCAAGGAAGGGGATATGGAGTCCCTGAAAAGACTCATGCCGGAACTGGAAAAAAGATTTCAACTGTTAAAAGGACAAATGGAATCAAATAGAACAGGATATTTTTGAAACATAAATCAAGGGCAGCCACACAGGGCTGCCCCTACAGTACGGTTGCCAATTTAATTATCTGGAAAGCTATAGAACAGGATATTTTTGAAACATAACATTATGATGTTCGAGTTTTCCAGACAATGGACAGCCCTGAAAACTTGAACATCAGGTAATTGGAGGGATGTAAATGATTCATTACAATATGGAGGAAAGGGATGAAGATACTCATTGCAGAGGATGACCGAACCTCACGGACCATCCTGACGGCAGTGTTGACAAGCTGGGAATATTCCCCTGTGGCCGTGGAAAACGGCACCGATGCCTGGGAGATCATGCAGCAGCCCCATGCCCCCTCCATTGCTGTTCTGGATTGGGAGATGCCGGGCATGGACGGAATCTCCGTTTGCCGTAAATTGCGAGGGCAGGATAGAAACCAGCCTCTGTACATTATCCTTCTGACATCCAGGCAGGATTCCCATGATAAGATACAGGGTCTTGAGGCCGGTGCCGATGACTATATAACAAAACCCTTTGACAACCTGGAACTCAGGGCCAGGCTCAATGTGGGCAGACGCATGATTGATCTCCAGAAGCAGATGCTGGAACGGGAAAAGCTCCAGGGCGTACTTGAGATGGCAGGAGCTGTCTGCCATGAGATAAACCAGCCTTTGCAGGTCATATCAGGATTTGTTGAAATGCTCGTGATGGATGTTCCGGCAGATGATCCCCAGTACAAAATATTGAAAAACATTGATGCCCAGACCCAGCGTATTGCCGGCCTCACCGGCAAGCTCATGAGGATTACAAACTATAAATCAAAACCCTATCTGAACAGGCAGATCATAGACATTGAGCAGGCATCTCTTACACAGTGAAAGCCCTTCATGGATATGAGAAAACATATAATTAAAAGATGAGTGCTGAAGTCCTGGTATTGGTAAAAGGAGCCTATTCGAATCTTTGGCCGAAATTATCATCAAAAGCAAAGGGAAATAATAATGAAAATCACTCGGTTGGATGTAGAAGGTTTCCGTTCTCTCCGAAATGTAAGTTGGTCTCCTGGTGACCTCAACGTGGTTATTGGTCCCAATGGGAGTGGAAAATCAAATTTATTAAGATTGATTGAATTAATTTCCGTATCAGCACAGGGTAAACTTGGCAAGTATATCCAATCGTTGGGTGGAATGGATCCTGTTATTTGGGATGGTACGGCTACTTCCATAAAATTTGTTCTTGAATCGATACCTGAAATGGGAGAGTTAGGTCCAGAACATTACGAACTTGAATTAGCAAGGCTTGGGGCTGGAAGTTCATATAGGATTGAAAAGGAACTATTGATCAACTCTCACAAATTAAGGAGAAACCTTGAAAAAAATTCTTTCAAGTTTTTAGAAAGATTCTCAAAGACAGCTGTTATTTTTGATGAGTCGGAGCACACATTCACTACTCCTGAAGAGTTTGTCTCAGAGGAGGAAAGTCTTCTTTCAATAGCATCAGGCCCCTTTATCAATAATCACTACATCCCTCCATTTCAACGGGAATTGGCAGCAATTGCTGTTTATCATGATCTGCATACCAATAAAGATGCCTCTGTTCGTCAACCTGTTATTTCCCGTTTGGAAAAACGAGTTGATCCTGACGGACAAAATCTCATATCTGTTATGCACACACTTTACACGGGTGATCGAGCTTTTAAAAAAGATATAAATTCTGCCATGATAGCAGCATTTGGTAATGATTTTGAAGAGTTAATTTTTCCTCCAGCATCTGATCAGCGAATTCAAATGAGGGTGCGGTGGAAATCATTAAAGCGTGAACAATCTGCTGCTGAACTTTCAGATGGAACACTACGTTTTTTATTTTTATTAACAGTGCTGGCCACTCCATCTCCGGCTCCAATTATAGCAATAGATGAACCAGAAACAGGGCTACATCCATCAATGTTGCCATTGGTTGCGGAGTATGCTGTTGACGCGGCTAATAGATCTCAAGTTATCCTGACGACACATTCCCCACAATTCTTGGATGCTTTTGTTGGAACTAAACCTACAACGACTGTGGCAAAGTGGGAAAATGGTGAAACCATATTAAAAACGCTAAGAGGCGAAGAACTTGACTATTACCATGCTCCATGGTCTCAATGCCATGCTCTCAGATTATGATGGAGATGCCATGGACTTAATTCTTTTCATAAAACCCTCCCTTACAGGCCTGGGACTGGAAGCCGAGGCTCTGCTACTGGAGAATATGTATGAAAGATATGCTTTTGACGAGGCCGAAGTGGCATGCAGGCATATATTGGAAATTCTTAGTACCATGCCGTGATCTTAATATAGTCTTCCAGAAAAATATTTCCTGGAGTGCGGGTGTCCCGCCCGCTTTGTTTAAATCAAAATGGGAAAGTTATTTGGTACTCATTCCTAAACAAAAAAGGTCAGCTTGGGGATGATGTTTTACTACCCGATTTCCGGGAATTGTCAGAATCAGAAACTTTTATGAAAACAAAAGGAGCTTTTATGAAAACAGCAATGGGAACAAAAGGAGCTTTTATGAAAACAGAAGGAACTATTACAAAAATGAAAGTGTTTATTACAGCGGCTGCCCTGGCAGTCGTGATGTTGGCACTACCCGGAACTCCCCTGGCCCAGACCATAGAGGTCGGGGTGGCCTGGCAGGGCAAGGCAGGCATGGCTGAACGGGTATTTGGAGGTTTTGAGAGGGCCGTGGCAGAAAAAGCACCCCAGATTAAACTTGAAATCAGGAAAGCCCTGCCCGATATGGCTGCCCTTGAAGATGCCGTGGCAGATTACGAAAAAAACAAACAAGCCATGGTTATCCTCCGCAGTAACGGTGCCAAGATGCTGGGGAAACGAAACTTGAAGATACCCACTTTCATCGGCGGGTGCAACGATCCAGTGGCATTGGGAGTGGCAAAGACACTTGCTTCTCCAATGGAAAATCTCACCGGAGTAACATTTTACATACCAGCCGGTGTCAAGCTCGAAACTTTTCTGCGTGTCTATCCTGCCATGAAAAACTATCTCCTGCTCGTTGAAAAGGGACATCCTGGTTCACCCATAGATGCACAAGAGACCGCAAGTGCATCTTCAGGTCTGGGCCTCACCGGAGAGACCGTTGTCTGCGGATCCCTTGGCGATGCCCTTGATGCCTTGAATAAGAGTGCCGGGGATGTGAGTGTCATACTTGGTTCCCAGGCCCTTCTCCTGGACAATGCCGGTAAAATTGTCCAGGCCGCCGGTTCCCGCCCTGTGTTCTCCTATTCCGAACGGCCCGTGGAGGTGGGAGCCCTGGCCGGTGTGGTTCAGGACGATGACAAGCTCGGCTACATGCTGGGAGATGCCCTCATTGATGTTCTGATCAACGGAAGGTCAATGGGGGAGATGCCCATACAGACGGACCCTGAACCCAAACTGTATCTCAATGCCGGAACCATACAGATGCTCAAGTTGCAGATACCATACGACATTCTCAATATGGCAACCATAGTTGAATAGAATATAGGTTTCCAGATAATGAAATTGGCAACCGTACTGTAGGGGCAATCCCTTGCGGTTGCCCTTGCGGCTGCCCTTGCGGCTGCCCTTGCGGTTGCCCTTGCGGCTGCCCTTGCGGTTGCCCTTGCGGCTGCCCTTGCGGCTGCCCTTGAGAATGGATTTGCTGAAATATTTTTCTGGCAGTCTATAGTTGAATAGAACCCAAAGATAGATTATGGAGGCGGCAATTGTGCCCCTGGGCTGCTACCCAGGGGTTCCTTGCCGATTTTTTATGAAGATACGTCAAAAGATATTGATCCCGGCCCTGGTTCTGATGGCAGTGGGGATTTTTTTCGTCGCTGCCGGGGGAATTTTCATATCTGCACGTTATTCTGCAGACGGAACCGGAGAGATGATTCAATACATGGCAGACTCCCTTGGGGATCAAATCCAGGATTGGATGAGAGCACGCACCGACCAGGTTGCAGGGTGGAGCCAGCAGGCGGTTTACGCAAACGCCGTGGGCCAGGGTTTTCTTGCTGCCCAGGCTAAAAAACAGGCCGTTGAAATGATTGCAGGCAATATAAGTGACTTTCCCTTTCTCGAAACCATGGATCTGTTAAGCCCATCAGGGGATATCGTTGTCTCGGGCCTGCCCGAAACAGTGGGTACAAATCATGCCGACGGGGAGTTTTTCAAAAAAGCTGTGCAGGGAGAAGCATGGGTGTCAGAACCCTCCATGAGCCAGACTACAGGTGATCCTGTTGTCATTATTGCAGAGCCCTTGAGGGACAGAGCCGGTAATGTGGCAGGTGTCATTGCGGCAACTATAAATCTGAATGCCATGTCCGGAAAGTACATTGAGCCCTTTAGAACAGGGGAGTACGGCTACGCGTATCTGCTTTCAAAAAACGGCATGACCATTGCCCATCAGGAGAAGAAGCACATACTTACGGTCAACGCCTTTGAGCTTCCCTTCGGAGAGATGCTCCGTGGAGGCAGAGGCATTGCCGAATACACTTTTGCAGGGCATAGAAAAATGGCTGCTCTCAAAACATGCATGGGGACAGGCTGGATTGTGGCCGTGACCGCAGACCATCGGGATATTGATGCCGTTGCCTGGCAGATGGGAAAGATGATCACAGTGATTGCCCTTGTGGTGCTTCATGCAGCCGGAATTATCCTGTTTTTTATTGTCGGTTCCATCACCAGGCCCATTGTGAATGCCGCAGACATGCTAAGGGATATCTCCGGAGGAGAAGGGGACCTTACAAAACGTCTGGATGTGACGACCAGGGATGAAATCGGGAGGTTGGCAGTATATTTCAATAAATTTGTCCAAAAACTCCAGTCAATTATCGGGGATATCGCAGGCAACGCTGACACAGTGGCATCTTCCGCCGCCGAACTCTCGGCGGTGAGTACCCAGACAGCCCACAGCGTACAGACCATGTCCGGCAGAACCTCGACAGTCGCGGCAGCGGCCGAGGAGTCCAGCACCAACACCGTAAACCTGGCCGCCATAATAGAGCAGGCCGCAGCCAATCTCTCTTCGGTGGCCTCGGCCACCGAGGAGATGAGTGCCACCATAGGGGAGATCGCTGCCAATTCGGAAAAGGCCCGGAGTATAAGCCGGAGTGCCGGGGAGGAGACCGCGGTGATGACATCCTTAATGCAGCAGTTGGGAGACGCGGCAAAGGAGATCGGTAAAGTGACCGATACCATCAATGACATCTCCTCCCAGACCAACCTGCTGGCCCTGAATGCCACCATTGAAGCAGCCCGGGCCGGGGAGGCCGGCAAGGGGTTTGCCGTTGTGGCCGGGGAAATCAAGGAGCTGGCAAAGCAGACCGCCGGTGCCACCGAAGAGATCAAAGCCAGGATCCAGGAGGTTCAGACCCGTACCGAAACTGCCGTTGATAATATCGGTAAGATATCCGGCATTGTCCAGGATGTTGGACAGATTATAACTGAAATTGCTGCGTCCATTGAAGAGCAGTCCGCGGTCACCCGGGATGTGGCCGGCAATATTGCCCAGGCTTCGTCCGGAGTGGATGAGGCCAGCGTAGGCATTAGTGATATCGCCGGGGTTTCCCAAACCATGTCCCGGGACATTGCAGATATAAACGATGCAGCCGGCGAGATTCGCACCGGCGGCGAACAGGTTCAATCAAGTGCTTCGGAGCTGTCACAACTGGCCGGGCAGCTCAAAGACCTTGCCGGGCAGTTCAAGATTCAGGAATAAGAGGTTAAAGGCCTTGATCATCTTTTCGGCCGGATGATGGTAGGGGTGAACCTTGCGTTCGCCCTCCTGAAGGACGACGAGAAGCATCTCCCCTATATAATCGGCCGAAACCATGATCAAGGTCAACTTATCCAACGGGAAATAAATTATGCCGAAAATCATTACCGGAAAGAAAACAATGCATCCCAGGGTTATCTGGCTGATAATATTCATATTAGCCTCCTGCCTGGCCATGGGCTCGGGTTTTTGGCTGACCTGGCACAGTGCCCGCATGAAATCCCTTGGGGAGGCCCGCAGCTCCCTTATGGAAACAGCCCAGGCCGTGGAGTTTTCCCGATCCGGTGTCCTTAATGCCCTTAACGGCCTGGCCCGGTTCCCCGGGGCAAAGGAGACCGTTGCCGCCACCATGCCCCGGGATAACAAAGAGGTTCTTGCCGGACTCGGGGTTATCAGAAACACCGTGGGAGCCGAGCTGGTCTATTTAATGGATCATACCGGAACCACCGTGGCCTGCACCCCCTACGGCGATAACCTGGAACTCTCCCTTACAGGCAACAACTATGCCTTTCGGCCCTATTTTTCCAGGATATTGTCCGGTGAGAGGGAGTCTGTTGTCTATCCTGCCCTGGGCATAACCACCGACAGGCGGGGACTCTACCTGAGCGTTCCTGTTTCAGACAATGGAAGGGTTATTGGAGCTGCCGTGGCAAAAATCGGACTTGACCAGGTTGACCAGGCTTTGAAGAATGACCCTTTTCCGGTTATACTCCTGACCCCCAACCGGGTTGTTTTTGCGTCAAACAATCCCCAATGGCTCTTCAGGACCGCCGATGACCTCGGGGACCAGGAAAGATCATCTATTATATCCTCCCGCCAGTTCGGGGATCATCCCCTTAAGCCCATGGGGATTGACCTTGAATCAGACAAGGTGGTCATGGAGGACCGGACATTGCAGAAGGTACTCATGGACGGCCGGACATTTCAGGTTGTTTCCCACAGGGTATTCGGTGATGAGTGGAATCTCATCAGATTTTCCCCTCCTCCGGTGATCCATGGAAGCAGGCTTGCCGTGAATCTCTTTTTATTACTTGCATCGACCTGGGGATTCCTGGCTCTCGTCTTTGCCCTTTTGAAACGGAGACAGGCCATAAAAGCGTTACGCCTCAGTCAACGGGATCTGGAGGCGGCCCATAATCGCACAAAGGCATTGATGAATTCCGTCCAGACCGGCATTATACTTGTGCGGGGCAGGGACAGAATCATTGTGGATGCCAATCCGGCCAGTGCAAGGATGGTGGGTGTGGAGGTAAAAGACCTTGTGGGAAACATCTGCAACAGCTTCATATGCCCTGCCGAGACGGGAAAATGTCCTGTGTTTGACCTTGGACAGGAGGTGGATCATACCGAAAGGAACATATGCCGGGTGGACGGCAATATGGTATCGGTATTGAAAACAGCCACAAGGGTGATCCTTGACGGAGAGGAGCATCTCATTGAAAGCTTCCTTGACATAACAGATCTCAAGAATGCCGAGGCTGAACTCATGGAGATGAATATCCAGTTGGAGGAGGCAATCGGCCGGGCCAATCAGATGGCTGTGGAGGCGGAAATGGCAAACATCGCCAAAAGTGAATTCCTTGCCAACATGAGCCACGAAATCCGCACCCCCATGAACGGGATCATCGGAATGACAGAACTTATTCTTGACACCGAGCTCTCCCGGGAGCAGCGCCGGTATGGAGAGATGGTAAAATCCAGCGGCAAAGCTCTGCTGACCCTCATAAACGACATCCTTGATTTCTCGAAAATCGAGGCGGGCAGGCTGGAGCTGGAAACCGTGGAGTTCGATCTTTACAAGCTTATGGATGAAGTGGCCGCGGCCATGTCCCTCCAGGCCCGGGACAAGGGACTTGACCTTGTATTCAAAGCCGAGCCTGGAGTTCCGGATATTGTGTGGGGTGATCCGGGCCGTCTGCGCCAGATAGTTGTAAATCTTGTGGGCAATGCCGTCAAATTCACTTATACCGGAGAAGTTCGGGTGAATATATCCATTGTAACGGAAAACAGCACCCAGGAGATGCAAACCATTGATCTGGAAAACAGCCATGAAAAAAAAGGAACCGTTCTTCCCACAAAAGGCGGCCCAAATAAAGGGGGGCAAAACAATAGGTTCCAAAAGGATGGAGGGGAAGTACTCCTGAAGGATGGAGAGGAAGTACTCCTGAAGGATGGAGAGGAAGTACTCCTGAAGGATGGAGAGGAAGTACTCCTGAAGTTCTCGGTGAGGGACACCGGCATAGGCATACCCAGGGATAAGATAGGAAGACTTTTCTCCAAATTCACCCAGATTGATACATCCACAACCCGGAAATTCGGAGGTACAGGACTTGGCCTTGCCATATCAAAACAACTGTCAGAGATGATGGGGGGTGAGATAGGCGTAAACTCCGAGGAGGGC
Source organism: Desulfamplus sp. (assembly GCA_015231465.1). GTDB lineage: Bacteria > Desulfobacterota > Desulfobacteria > Desulfobacterales > Desulfobacteraceae > Desulfamplus. The sequence continues at coordinate 9,521 of JADGBO010000021.1, read as the reverse complement.
AAAGGTTCCCAATTCTGGTTCACCGTCCGTTTCAGGCAAAGTTCCAAAAAAAGCAGGATAAGCTGGTCTAAAGAAACCGGTACTCCAGAGAAAATCCATGATACCGGTACTCCAGGGAAAATCCATGATACCGGTACTCCGGAGAAAATCCATGATGCCCCTCTCTCCTGGAAAGATGTAATCTCGGTGGAGAACCTTGAATCCCGACGCATTCTTCTGGCCGAAGACAATCTTATCAACCAGCAGGTGGCCCTGGGAATTCTTAAAAAAATGGGTGTGTCCGCGGACCTTGCAGTCAACGGCCGGGAGGCTGTCCAGGCCCTGAAAAAATCACACTATGATCTGGTGCTTATGGATGTCCAGATGCCTGAACTTGATGGATTCCAGGCAACCGGTCTCATCAGGAATCCAGCTTCGGGTGTGATGAATCCCAATATCCCCATTATTGCCATGACCGCCCATGCCATGGCCGGTGATCGGGAAAAATGCCTGGAAAAAGGCATGAACAGCTATTTGTCCAAACCCATTGATCCTCTTTTACTTGCAAAGGAGCTTACAAAATGGCTTCCAAAGCCCGCACCAGATGAACCAAATTCCGCAAAAACTCAGGAATGAACCGGAAATAACTTACCCATTCTCCCCCTCTCCATTCAGGAGAGAGGGCAATAGCGGGTGAAAAGAATTAGAACACAACCCTATAATAAATATCTAAAAGCAGTAACTTACAACCAATAACATCTATTTCCATAGACTCTCCAGGTTCATTGTATGATGAATAGAGCCATTTAAAATTATCCCTTCGTGCATATTTTTCCATACGACAGGCATGTTGAGATACAAGGATATACTCCTTAAGAGAAGGAATCAACTGATAATGCTCAAACTTCTTTCCACGATCATAGGCTTCGGTGGAGTTGGATAACACTTCAATAATGACAACGGGATTTATCAATGTGTCAAACTCGTCATCTTCCAATTGAATCTCATCACACGCAATTACTACATCAGGATAGGTGTATTTACCATTTTTGAGTACCTTTACCCGCATATCATTTGAAAATACGCTGCATGTTGATCCATTACTTTTAAGCTTACTTTGCAGTTCTGCTGTAATATTTGCATTGATAAGATTATGGTTCAAGCTGGCTCCTGTCATTGCAAATATCTCGCCATCAAAGTATTCGTGCTTTATCTCGGAATTCCTTTCAAATTCAAGATACTCCTCCGGTGTAATTTTGAGATTTTCTTGTGGTTGAGCATTCATACTTTTTCCGTTATTGATTCCGCTTGATAACCAAAAGAGTTATATCATCTGTTTTCAGATAAGGCTCCAGGGCCTGCATAACATGTGCGTGGATTTCTGTGACGCTGAGGCGGCCAGCGGTCTCGACTATAGATACCAGACGATCATCTCCGAAAAAATCACCGTTCATCCTGGATTCCGTGATGCCGTCCGTAAAAAGAACCATACAATCCCCCACATCCATCTTCAACCGGTTTACCGAGAGCATACCGCTGATTTCCGGTTCGATGCCGATCCACATGCCGTTGGTTTCAATTTTTTCCACCCTGCCCGTGGCCCTTCGCCAGATAAGGATATCCTCGTGGAGACCGGAAAAATTAAAAACGCCGTCCGGTTCCAAGGTCATGACCACAATGGTCATATGTTTTTGTACATCCATGAGTTGAATATTGTCGTAAATAGTGCGATTGATAATGGAGAGTAATTCCGGCGGCGGCGTATCAGGGTAACCCTTCAAAACAGTATGGATGGCTGTCTGAACCATCATCATCACGATCCCGGATGTAACTCCATGCCCGGATACATCACCGATGACGATCCATTCATGCCCGGCCACGGAGATGATATCATAATAATCACCCCCCACGTCCTCCACCGGTTCAAGGCTGACGGCAATGTCATATCCTGGAAGCACTGAATTTCTGGGCAGCAGAACCGTCTGAATTTTTTTGGCCAACTGCATTTCACCCCAGAGTGCTTCCTTGGTCTCAATGAGCTGCCTGTTCATGGCTGCCATCTCCTCCATTGCAGCTTCAAGGGCTTCAGTCCTGGCCATCACCGTGTCCTCAAGGTTCTCTGTGGCCGCCCTTATTTTGTCAGCCATCATATTAAAATTACGTGCCATATACCCGAACTCATCTTCGACCCTGACCGGTATCTGGACCTTCAGGTTGCCTCCCTGGATCTCTTTGAGACCGGATAGAAGATTCCTGACCGGCTGCACCAGGGAACCCCAGAAAAAAAACGGAAAACCTGCAACGATAACCACAACCATAATGATAAGCAGGTATATGTACATCTTTGAAGTATCATGCACATATTTTCGGTAATTCAAGTAGGGATAGCCAGCTTCAATAACCGTATTATTCTGGGTATCAGCCTGCATGACAGATACAAAATGATTTTTTTCCCATGGGTCTTTGCGGTATATTCTCGTGCCAGCTTTACGAAAAGGTGCCAAGTATTCAAGCACCTCGTGCTTTAGTTGTGCGTTGGTTGATTTTGATTGTTTCAAATGATTTGACAGGGCATCATTAAAAACGGTTATCCTCGCGGTGGGAAGAAAATTTTCAAGATGAGAGGCAAAGCCTGAATCCGGCAGTTGCCTGATCTTGTTCATCGTAAACAGGGTTCTCCTCTCAATGCCGTCCATGTAAGCACAGAGCCTGGCGGCGGGGTCGGCTTCATCAGCGGGAAGGGTATTTATGAAATTACGAATGGCGAAAGCATACCCTGCAAATGTGGAATCGGTTGTGGAGAGAATTATGTCAAGATCATGTTTAAAATTTTCCCTTCCAAGCCGTCTGATTTTTTCGTAAACCAGGGTATTGTAAAATTCCCGTTGGACCTCCGTAAAGGAGATCGGGAGCTGAACACCCGCTTCCGGAAACCCTTGAGATACGGTTCTATTATGATCTGAGTAGGTTACCATGTATTTCAAATCAGAGGAGTGCGTTCCCGTCTGAATGGCAAGGATGGTATCCGAACGAAGAATTGCATCAAATGACCGCTCCTGGTCCTGAAGTGTCAAATATGAAAACCCCTGCACCAGAATCAAAAGGGTGGCAAGGGTGGAAATAATGATCTTTGACATAAATGTTGAACGGTCTTTGGTGGTATTGATATAAATGATTGAGGCGATGAATGTCCCTGTAATGGTACTTAAATTCTGGGATATCTGGTATGTGCCCCGGTCGATCAGTCCGTCTCTGCTGAGAAAATTGAACACTCCTGGAATCATGAATGTACACGATATGAAAATTCCCATGAACAATACGGCCCATCTTTCCGTTCCACGGTTTAAAACAGCCCGCCACATACCCAATACCATTATTAGAAAAACTGCTGAAATCACGCACAGCCCATAGAGCTTGCTTGATCTGTCGGCGGCAAAATCCCAGTAGTGGCCGGAAAAATTAAAAACAATCTCTGAATGGTATGATTCATAATAAAAGAAGAACGATGAAATGAGATACACAAAACCCCAGATAAGCAGATATATCTTTTGAAATCCTCTGAACCTGGCTTTTGGAAAATTAATCACCGCAAGCCCCATAAATATCAGGACCGGCAGGCAGGAGGATACAGTACCCCATCGGTGATAGGCAGTTAATGGATGATAGATACCTGCGGCGAAAACATAAAATAAAAAGAAAGGCGTGAGAGTTATAAAAAACAATGTGTAGTATAAGGTCGATGTGGATTTGTTTTTGATGGTTATAAAAAAATAGCCGAGAACCCCCATAAAAATCGTCGGGATCAACGCCCCGATGGTGAAAAAATTAAAATAAACATACTCAGCCATAATTTTTTCCTTGAAGAATCGGGCATCCTTCATTTGCCAGTTTACACTTTATGGAGCCACATTCCCATTTTTAGGGAATTATCTCAAAAAAAGTGTCAACTACTTTTGATGGATTATTAAGGATGCCGAAGAATCGGTTTCAAATAACCTGCCCCTTTACCTTAATCCCAGGCCCCCTCCATTCCATGATATATAACCAGCATGGCGGTCTTACCGCCACAATCGAAGCATGCTTAAAATATGGGGACTTTCATATAAACGGCCATGGCGGCATTACCGCCACAATCGAAGCATGAAAGTCCCGGGAAGCTTAAAATATGGGGACTTTCATATAAAAAAAATCAACTGGGATTTAATGTTCATCCAAGAGTGCATTGAAGAGTGCCTGATCAGCTCTAAAAGAACGTGCTTTTTCACCCACACGGGTGATAAGTACGGTTAAGATTTTATCATCTTGTTCTATTGCATAGACATTTCTTTGTCCTGCAACGACATGGCCGAATACAGTATGCTTGCCGTCAAGCCAGGGAGTGGCAATGTGGGTAATGAAAAACTGACTGCCGTTGGTATCAGCACCTGAATTGGCCATGGATAAAATTCCAGGACCTGAATGGCTTAACCCTTCCACAAACTCATCCCTGAAGGAGTAGCCTGGCCCACCTTTCCCGTTACCCAAAGGGCATCCTCCCTGGATCATAAAATCATCAATCACCCTGTGGAAACTAAGGCCGTCATAATAGTGAACCCCTGGACCAAGGGCATGGGCAATGGTCCCCTCTGCAAGTCCCACAAAGTTGGTTACGGTAAGGGGAGTTTTTTCAAATTCCAGGCTGCATAGTATTGTGCTTTTTTTAGTAACAATCTGTGCGTATAAACCATCACCGAACATGGCAGCGATTTCCGATTCGGCCATTACAGAATATTGAGGTGGATATTCACGGTAAAAGGAGAAGTAATCAAATGCAAGCCAGGTATCGGCAGACAGGGTTGTTGATCCAGGTTCAAGAAGAGCAATGTACCATATATATTCACCTCCAATATAGCCCATGGCATCAAAGAGAGGGGAATCTATATTAAACAGGTTTGTCAGGGGCATATCCAATAAATCCACATTGGCGGCAAGTATCTGAAGGGGATCGACACCAAGAACCATTGGTGCGGAAAGAGAAAAACCGGCACTTCCAATGGTGATGGAACGGAATCTGCCGTCAGGACAGGCAATTATGGAATATATGTCTGTTTTCCCTTCTCCCCCAAGGGAAGCTTGAAACACTGTTGTATCATTATGTCCATAGTAAGTTAAGTCCGTCCTTATTTCCACAAAGGGTCCATTGCCATCCAGTGATCTTTGAGCAGTGATACATGACCCTGTTGCTGATCCAGAGTTTGATTCGTGAGATTTTTGTTCGGTTTCGGACTGATAACTTTCATAGCCGGAAACAGTTATCGGCAATATAAACATTACAGCTACGACAGCGAGATAAATGGCCATTTTGGATATTTTAAACTTATGTGCAGAACTTCTTTGCATAAAGCATTCCTCTCCTTTATTTGACATATTTATTTTTACAATTATGCTCTGGAAAAGTGAGCAGACTGTCGATTTTAAATAAATTGCATCCATCCATCCAGGCAGGCATTGGAGCTATCTTATCCATCCAGGCATTGGAGTAGGGGCGATTCATGAATCGCCCCTATGGACGACTTTCATATGAAAATAAATTGCTATCCATCCAGGCATTGGAGCTATCTGATTGTTGTAACCGGACAGAGGGCCTTTAAAATGACGTAACGGGCAGTGGAGCCAAGGAGCATCTTCTGGGCCCTGGATTTTTTCTTTATTCCAAGAAATATATGCCCAATATCGTTCTCCTTTGCATAAAGCAAAATATCTTCTCCCGGTGAAAGCCCCCTGACACTCTGTTTTGTTATAAATTTAACACCCGAGGGTTCCATGAGATTTGCTGCAAACTCAAGGTAGCTTTCAGCCTGTTGAATATCAGAAGGTTTTTCGTTGGCACCTCCCTCCAGGGAGGTGACGATATGGAGAAAAGATTTGGTTAAAAGTGCATAGTCCCTTGCCAGAATAAGAACACGCTCCCCCACCTCACCGCCGTTGTAGCCCACCATAATATTCATTGAAGTCCTCCTGTCCGGTAAAATTTTAGAAAATTTTTTCAGATATATAGTTTTCCAGATAATGAAATTGGCAACCATACTGTAGGGGCAGCCCCCTGTGGCTGCCCCTGGGAATGGATATGCTCAAAAATTGTTATGGAAGTCTATAGAACCGACGGATCACATCCATCTTTTACGCCGTTTATATGATTTAATCTCTTTAAAAGATTTTCTCCCCCCGCCTTTGGTTACTCCAAGATAAAACTCCTTTACATCAGGGTTGTTTTTCAACTCCTTTGCAGGACCCTCCAGGACAATTTTACCGGACTCCATAATATAGGCATAATCGGCAATTTCAAGGGCAATCCTGGCATTCTGCTCCACCACGAGAATGGTTGTTCCCATAATTTTGTTGATCTGGACAATGTTGTCGAAAATCTCCTTGACAAGAAGGGGGGCAAGCCCAAGGGAGGGTTCATCCAGCATCAGCATGGCAGGGGCGGTCATGAGGGCCCTGGCAATGGCTATCATCTGCTGCTCCCCCCCGGAGCTGTAACCTGCCATACGATTGGTAATGCTTGCAAGCCTTGGAAAATGACGGTACATGAGCCTGTAATCTTCATTTATCTTCTCTTGACCGTCCCGGCGGGTGACAGAGCCGACACGAATATTTTCACTCACTGTGAGATGCTTGAAAACCCGTCTCCCCTCCGGCACCATAACTGCCCCGAGACGCACCACTTCGGTACCGAGCCTGTTGGTTATCTCCTTACCCATGAACTTTACATAGCCCTCCTTGATGATGCCGTTTTCAGGTTTTAAAAGACCGCTGATGGCCCTTAGAGCTGTTGTTTTGCCTGCCCCGTTTGTGCCAAGGAGAGCCACGATGCTCCCCTTGGAAACATGAAGGCTCACGCCCCTTAGTACCTGAACAATATCGTTATAAACAACCTCAATATTGTTCACCTCGAGAATATTTTCCTGCTCATATGGTGTATTCATAGGTTTTCCCGTTGTTTTTCCCTTTGGAATAAAATTTAAGACAGAGAACTTACAGCCATTCTCCCTGGAGGATAATGCACACGATATGCTGGGTTTTGCCTGAATTTGTGAATTGGATTAATTTTGCTTTGTATCCAAATTTATGTCAAACATTATTTTCTACTTGATTCCAGGAGAAATCGGATGATAGTTTGGCATCCTTCATATAATGGACATGTCGGGCTTGATCATCTTTTCGGCCAGTGTCGCCATCTTGTAGGGGCAGACCTGTGTGTCTGCACTGGTGAAGGGCGAACACACAGGTTCGCCCCTACGTTGCTGGCCGAAACAATGATCAAGGCCGACATATCAAACTCATCTGCCAAAACGAAACATGAAAGCCGCGTAGGTGATTACTGATTACTGAGGGCTTTCATATAGTACTCAAAAGTACTTTACACTTTTTTAAAAAGTGTAAACTGAAAAATGAAGAGTACACAAAATTCCATAAATATTTTCATGGGAAAATCATGAACCATAAAAAGCTGAACACCAAAGTAACGACCGGACTTGAAAATCTCAAACAGAAACCTTTAAAAGCTCTCCAGGGGAAACGGCTGGGGCTTCTTGTAAACCAGGCATCGGTGACATCTGATTTCACCCATGCCCTGGCCGTCATCAACGGCATCTATCCGGGGCAGTTAAAAGCCCTGTTCTCACCCCAGCACGGATTTCATGGAGAGAAACAGGACAATATGATCGAATCGGATCACTCCTTTGAACCGGAGCTGAACATTCCCGTTTTCAGTCTGTACAGTGAGACCAGAATCCCCACCAGGGAGATGTTTGATCCCATGGACACCCTTATCATTGATCTCCAGGATGCCGGAACAAGGGTTTATACTTTTATCTATACCATTTCATACTGCCTTGAAGCCGCGGCAAAATACGGCAGAGAAGTCATCATACTGGACAGACCCAATCCCGTGGGCGGTACCGCAGTTGAAGGCAATATCCTGAAAATGGAGTATGCCTCCTTTGTGGGCCGCTTTCCCATCCCCATGCGCCACAGCATGACCGTGGGAGAGATTTCCATCCTGTTCAACTCCGGTTTGGATAATCCCTGCCATCTCAAGGTGGTTCCCATGGAGGGGTGGAGGCGGAACATGCTCTTTTGTGACACTGCCCTGCCCTGGGTTCCCCCCTCCCCCAACCTTCCCACCCCTGCATCGGCCATGGTCTATCCCGGCCAGGTTATCTGGGAAGGCACCAACATATCCGAAGGCAGGGGCACTGCCCAGCCCTTTGAGCTTTTCGGGGCACCTTTCCTTGATACCCAACACCTCTTGAAGGCTGTCCAGCCCCGTATTAAAGGTGCTGTTCTAAGACCCGCATCATTTGAACCCACATCCGGAAAGTGGATGGGAAAATTGTGCCGGGGATTCCAGATACATGTAACGGATCCCCATAGCTATGAACCTTTCAGGACATCACTTATAATGCTCCAGGAGATAATCCGCCGCCATCCCGGGGAGTTCCGGTGGAAAGAGCCCCCCTATGAGTATGAATATGAAAGGCTCCCCATGGATCTTATACTGGGGGACAGTGACCTTCGCATGGCCCTTGAGAGTGCAAAAAACGGCTGCATCGAAGATATTGACGGACGGATTAAATCCTGGGAGGAGGATATTTTAATATTCAGAAATAAAATAAAGGAGTTCTATCTATATGCCTGAAAAGAATATATCCCCACCGGACAATGCCGTAACTATCTTCACAGATGGAGCATCGTCGGGAAACCCAGGACCCTCGGGAATAGGTGCGGTTCTGATATATGGAAAACATGAAAAGGAGATTTCCGAATTCATAGGTGAATCCACCAACAACATTGCAGAACTCAGTGCCATACAGAGGGCACTCTCCCAGTTGAAGCGAAGGGACCTGCCGGTACGCCTGTTCACGGACAGCAACTACGCCATAGGAATGCTTACAAAAGAGTGGAAGGCCTCCAGGAACAGGGAACTAATAGTTGACATAAAAAAACTCATGGCAGAGTTTTACGATCTCAAGATAATGAAAATTAAGGCCCATGCCGGCTTTGATGGAAATGAAAGGGCCGACATGCTTGCCACAGGAGCCATTACAAGGGAATCTGCCAGGGATTCCCTCCATCCCTCTCCATGAAAGGATTCCCTCCATCCCTCTCCATGAAAGGATTCCCTTCATCCCTCTCCATGAAAGGATTCCCTTCATCCCTCTCCATGAAAGGATTCCCTCCATCCCTCTCTATGAAAGGATTCCCTCCATCCCTCTTCTATGAAAGAAGGGATCGGGCTATAACCATTCGATGTATCTCACTGGTTCCTTCATATATTCTCGTTACCCGGGCATCCCTATAATATCGCTCCACAGGATAGGATTTTGAGTAGCCATAGCCGCCGTGGATCTGGACGGCCATGTCCGCCACCCTGCATGCAGCTTCACTGGCTGCAAGTTTTGCCATGGCAGCCTCTTTGGAAAAAGGTCTTCCTTTGTCCTTTAGAATCGCTGCCCTGTAAACCATGAGTCTTGCCGAGTCCACAAGGACTCCCATAT
>JADGBO010000219.1 GCA_015231465.1 Desulfamplus sp. | reverse complement strand
GGAGACACTCCCCTTGAATCTGGCTACCAGGTTGCCACAGTTTCCACCTACTTTTTCTGCAACGCCGTCCATGAACACCTGGGCTCCCATTTTTTCAAGACTTTCCTTCAATGCCCGGGCAATCCCTCTGTTTCTGCATATCAATCATATTGTCTGTCTCAAAAGATAATCTATTTGAACATTTGACATGGCTCTAAACAGATTTCCTTTGATATTCCTGTTTGTCTTATACAATTCATTCAGCAGGGCCCTTACCTGGCTCCTTTTGGTAAAACCGTCGCTTGGACAGGGATTGATCAATTCAGGAAAGCCTTGTGTAACTGCAAATTTTTTGATATCTCTCTTATCCGCATATGCCAGGGGACGTATGACGGTGATCTCGCCGCCGAAAAATTTCTGGTATGGAGTCATGGTTCCCATACGGCCTGAGTAGCACATGTTGATAAAAAGGGTTTCAATAATATCATCTTTATGATGACCCATGGCAATTTTTGAACAACCCAGGTCCCTGGCAATCTCGAAAAGCCTCTTTCTTCGCAGCCTGGAACAGAGGAAGCAGGGATTCTCCCTGTTTTTAGTAGAATGGGCAATAACTCCATGATGGGTATAGTCAACCAGCAGATTACCGTAACGACCCTTGATATAATACTCCAGGGAAGCGGACATATCTCCCCCAAAACCAGGATCCACATGTACCGGAAAGAGCTTAAAGCGGACAGGTGCCCTTTTTTGAAGGAGAAAGAGTAACTCAAGCATTGCCAGGCTATCCTCTCCCCCGGAGACAGCAACCAATATGGAGTCACGGTCATCAATCATGCTGTAGTCGTGTATGGCTCTGCCTGTAAAATGACTAAGTTTTTTTAAGCTGCCCATCATTGTTCCTGGATGATCTATTCAATGACTCATCAGCTCTCTTCGCAGGGGATTTAAGCTGCTCATCATTTATCTTCATTCTTACCCTGTTGGCGGCTATCTCCCTTAAAGCCGTCACCACATCCTCGTTTTTGGATGATTTTATCAAAAAATCAGAACCCTCTCTTATCTGACGAACGCGTTGGGCAGCCATGTGAACAAGGGCGAATCTGCTCGGAACATTTTTCAGACAATCTTCTATGGTTACTCTGGCCACGACTCTCTCCTAAAACAAAAAGATAAATATATGAAGCATCAAAGGAGTACCTGCCAAGGCTCTCCTATATAACCCCCATGCCCTGGCGGGCACAACGAACAATGAAAGTCCCGTAGGGGCGATTCATGAATCGCCCCTACGGACGACTTTCATATAAATAAATAACAGCCATACATGTTGCATAAATCTATAAAATTGCAATGATTTCATAGGATCGTTTTCCGCCCGGGGCCTGGAGTACCACCTCATCACCGGATTTTTTACCGAGAAGGGCCATGCCAAGGGGAGAAGATACTGAAATTTTTCCTTTGGATATATCCGACTCCTCCTGCCCCACAAGCATATATTGAACCTCATCACCGGAATCAAGATTTTCAAGAAGAACCCGGGATGCAAATCGGATACAATCCTTGGGTATAGATTCCGGATCAATCACCTTGGCACTGGCTATCTTGTAACCAAGTTCTCCGATACGTCCCTCAATAAAAGACTGTTTCTCCTTGGCCGCATCAAACTCTGCATTTTCTGAAAGGTCGCCATGTGCCCTTGCCGTTTCAATGGCTTTAATATTTTGAGGTCTGTCAACTGTTTTAAGTTTTTCAAGCTCTTTCTTAAGGGCTTTGTATCCTTCCATGGTTATAGGTATCTGCTCCAAATCACTTAATCTCCATTACAAATAAAAATTTACTTCGGGAATGAGTTGATAACTTTCCATACAAAAAAACTCATCCATGAGTCTTTGGGAATGTACCAGTTAATCAAGACCGATTCCCTAAACAAAAATGGCCGGATATCGGCCATTCCCGAACCATTCAAAAATTTAAAAGCACCACAAAATCATATTTCATACCCCCAAGAGAGGCATCCTGACAATGCAATGCCCAGCACTATAATACCATATCTTTTTCAGTTTCATCATGCATGTCCAAATTATCATGTATATCTTGATCTTTATTTTTAGATGCCTGGGAAATGAAAAGCAGCGAAGATACCGGACCGGAACAGACATATATAAGCATAAAAAGAAAAATAGCCACTCCAGGTTCATAGGCTATCAACACAAATACCAGAATTATGGCCACAAGCTTATTGAACTTCATGCTTTTAAACAGACCGGTCTTCTTGAAACTATAATACTTTATGGAACTTACCATGAGAAAAGAAAGAAGATAGAGCATGATGAGAATTAAAATTTTAAATTTGTCCGGATCAACGCCTATTCTTGAAAAGAAGAGAATCATGGAAACATTCATGCCGGCAGCCGCAGGTATGGGCAATCCCTGGAAATAACTGCCGCTGCTGCTTCCATTTGCAGCGGCAGTATTGAATCGGGCAAGGCGGAGGGCACCGCAGGCCATGAATAGGAATCCGGCAAGCCATCCGAGGCGGCCAAGGGGTTTAAGTGCCCAAAGGTACATGAGAAGTGCCGGAGCAACTCCGAAGGTCACAAGATCCGCCAAAGAGTCATACTCGACTCCGAATTGACTGGAAGTGTTTGTCGCCCTTGCAATTTTTCCGTCGAGAAGATCAAATACGGAACCGATTATAATGGCAACGGCTGCATGGACAAAAAGACCTTCCACAGAAGCAAGCACTGCATAGAATCCACAAAATATATTCATGGAAGTAAAAAGATTGGGAAGTACATATATACTTTTTTTAAAATTGTCTCTTGTATGCATGGCCATGGACCCTCCTTTTGCAAAATTTGCAATCTGCCTGGGGGAAATAAAAAAATGGAAGCGGATTAAAATTATCGATGATCTGAGACATCAATTTACAACATCAATGGATTTGACCCGCTGCCTAAAAATATCACATAAAACCGATGATGGAAGAACCTGCCCTGACATGATCTCCAACAGATACAGCCAATCTTGCATCTAAGGGAAGATAGATATCCAATCTCGAACCAAAGGATATCATGCCGTAGCGACTGCCCCTCAACACCCTGTCTCCGGTTCCCACTCCGCACATGATGCGGCGGGCAATGAGTCCGGCAATCTGCACGACACCATATCTCTGTCCAGATTCGGTAATAATGATCAGTGCATTTCTTTCGTTATGCTCCGATGCTTTGTCAAAGGAGGCATTTACAAATTTTCCTGGAATATAAGAGATACTCTCCACCGAACCGGAAAAAGGGATGCGATTAACATGGACATTAAAGATATTCATGAAAATGCTTATCTTCATTGAAGGCGAGTCAATAAACTCAGAGGTTTCAACTTTTTGTGCAACGATCACTTTCCCATCGGCCGGAGAGACCACGCATCCAGACTGGTCAGGAACATCTCTGTCAGGATCCCTGAAAAACCAGCATATGAAGAGTGTCAGGGCAAGAGAGATAACAGCCCCTGCACCCCACCCCATAAAAAAAAACAGCCCGGTCACAAAGGCTGCCGAAACAATAAATTTCAATCCCGGCACTGCCACGGGAAGCACTGACCGTTCAGGCCACGATAATCTGCTCATGATGTCCGCCCATACTGCAAGCTATAGATGATGGAATTACCCCGCACTCCAAGGGGATACGAATGGAAGAGTACAGTAAGATTACATAAGTATCAAAAAAACATCTTCAAAAGAGAAAATTTCCATATAACAGCCATGCCCTGACGGGCACAACGGAGAATGAAAGTCCCGGGAGTCTTAAAATATGGGGACTTTCATATAACGGCCATGCCCTGGCGGGCACAACGAACAATGAAAGTCCCGGGAGTCTTAAAATATGGGGACTTTCATATAAACGGCCATGGCGGCCCGCCGCCACAATCAAGGCATGAAAGTCCCGTAGGCGTGATTCATGAATCGCCCCTACGGACGGCTTTCATATAAAAACTGAGGCAGAATATCAGAGAGGCGGCTCCTTGTCAATAAAAGCCATCTCTGTACACAACGGATTTAGAGCCTGATAATTGATTTCGGCATCCGAGCGTCTCAGATATACAGGCATGAGAGAATCAGTATCCGATGCAAGGAGTTCCGGATTGTTGAAAAGGGCATGTCCAATGGCTGAAGCCCTTACATAATTTTGAAACCCGGGAGCAAAATGGGCATTTGCACCATAAATATTCCTTATTTCATCTTGATATGACACTGCACCGGATCCGGCAAAAAGGGTTTCGGGAAAAAAATTTTTGTTTAAAAAGGTTTCGTTGAAAAAAGTTGGGCCGGAAAAATACCCGCCGGCTCCACATTTTCCGTTTTTTGACCCTAATTTTGCCAAAGAGCGGGGATCAAGAGTCGTTTCAGGACTTTTATCAAGAAGGACTCCATTTTGGAATTTATAAAAAGCACAGTAAACCTGGCCCCGCCTGGCATCCATCATGGCACATACCGTAGATTCACAATGGGAAAACTGCCAGGCAATGCCGTCAAGGGAGGAGATGCCAGCCGCAGGTTTTGAAAGGGCCCATGCAAGTCCCTTTACGGCACTTATGCCAATGCGCAGTCCTGTAAAACTGCCCGGCCCCCGGGCTGCGGCAAAAGCATCAATATCTGCGACATCCATGGAAAGGTGCCGATGGAGAATATCTTCAATCATCCCCATGAGTGATCGGGAATGGGTATCCCGGCTTAACATAAAAATCTCACCAAGGGGGATATTATCTTCCAGAAGGGCCACGGAGCAACTCCTCTCGGCCGTGTCAAGTGCAACTATCTTCATAAAACCTCCTCAAGGAAACCCCTACGGTCACGAAGTGCCGTAGGGGTAGTTGACTTTTTGACAATCTTGCCAATGGCAAAAATAACCGGACTTTAGAGACCAAAATAACCAAACGGTAGATACGCAATGCATTGCGTCTCTACATAATCACGATTTGTGCATCAAATTTGTGCATCAAATTGGTTTTTAGACACCCCGGACTTAAGCTCTGGAAAAACGAACAAACCGTTAATTTTTAATACATAGCAAAATCTTTTCAAATAAAAAAGATTTTTTTGTATATTTACGCTGGCCATGATGCTCGACGGCAGTGGTTGTCCAAGATCAATCCAAGCCTTTACAGCTATGTAAGCGAGCCGAAAAAATCAAAGTCAATCATCAATGGAATCTCTGTGCACCTTTGCAGGAGATTCAAGATTTATAAGCTGGTAAAGCAACTTAAAAAGGTTGATATGAAAGGAGATTATGTGTAATGAATGAATTAAGATATTGTTTTTTGAATGAGTCTATAACGACCATGGCAGACTTATCTGCCACAAGGAAGCATGAAAGGGATCTTTAAAAAAAGGATTATGGATATGGAGATAAATATTCGGAAAAAGGTTCTTGAAGCAAATGAAACCCAGGCCGAGAGAAACAGAAAATATTTCAGGGAGAGCAAGGTCTTTGTCCTCAACATGATGAGTTCTCCAGGATCGGGTAAGACAGAAACCCTTTGTGTCACCCTTAAAGAGCTTATGCCCCGCATCAGGGTCGGGGTGATCGTGGGGGACATCTGCACCTCCAACGATGCTGACCGGCTTGGGGTAACAGGCGCCAGGGTAGTGCAGATAAATACGGATCAGTTTGGCGGCGACTGTCACCTTGCAGCCCATCTCATTGAGA
>JADGBO010000218.1 GCA_015231465.1 Desulfamplus sp. | reverse complement strand
TGTCTCCTTATTTATGGCAAAGGCAAAGAGACGATAACCGAGAATCTCTTTAAGGCATTCCGACACCTCATTGATTATGCCGCCGATACTGTTCTCCTGATTCAATTTTATTATATGGCGGGTAAGTTTGGTCTGATCCCTCTCCCTTGCAACAGCGGTAAGAGCCATTGGAACAATCTGGAATATCTTTCTAAGCTCATCTTTCATATCTTCACCTCTTCAAAATCCATTGTCGGTTTTAATCAATTGTCAGTCCGGGCTGTTATCGTTGCGGGATCCACTGTCAGTAATTATTTACCGTCGGTAACTGTTTGCGTCTTCAACTATTTGTAAGACGTAGATATGCAGGTAGCGTGCCATCTCTGTAGTTAAAATTTTATAACCTTTTATTTCAGTATGTTATCCCATTATATCCCTTCTTCTTTTTTTGTGAGAGGGGAAAATTTTGCCGTATCTCGTTGAGCTTTTGACACCGCCATGTCGGAACTTTGATTTTTTACTGTGACTTGATAAAAAATGGATGTTATGATTATTCATTCAGGAATGGGAAAGTTATTTTGTACTCATTCCTAAAATCTCGTGAGTGATAAGTTCTCCCACTGACCACTGCTGACAGTACTGTCATGCAATATATGACCACAATATATGGTGTGGAGTATGAGAACTTACAACTCTTGAGCTAAAATAAGGCTCCAGACAGGTTTTGGACCCTGGGCCAGGATGTTTGTAAATCTTTCAGGATGGATGGTTTGAATATCCTACTGTTTCAGAAAATCAAGACGAATCACCAGGGAGATGGTTTGAATATCTACTGTTTCAGAAAATCAAGACGAATCACCAGGGAGATGGAGTGTCGGACATGTTTTTTCCGAAGAAGATGCAGGGCCTTCCAGCTCTGGCTCCAGCCGGAACTTCCTTTTACCTTTAAGATGAGAAGGCCCGGGGGGGAACTTTTTGATGCTCAAAATGAGATAGCCCTTGCCCTGGACACACTATACCCTTCCGAGTATTCCCATTTAAAACGCATGGCTCTCAAGGAGCTTCCCCATGCCGATCCATCCCGGGACAGGGTTTTGATACGCCTGAAAATGTACGATATATTGACGGGGGCCTCTTGAACTGATGCAAAATGAACTGATGCAAAATAGATTGATGCACCGGTAAACTTTGGACTTTAAGTTCTGAATTTTAAATTCCGATTTGAGTATAGTTAGAAAAATTTAGTATATTTAGAAAAATAAGGAGTAAAGAGTTGTCCAATTTTGAGAATTTTCAGCAATATCCGCAAAAACCCGGCAGAACCGGTATGTGTCCGGTGGATGACAAGAATATGACATGCAGAACCGGACATGAGATGGTCTGTGAGCATAGAAAAAATCTTCCGGATGTCATTCACTCCATTTTAGAGCAGATGGATGATGAATCCTGTTTTGCCCATATAGGGGATGATCCCATACATTTCAGCACATCGGTCAGGGATATGATAGACAAGTTCAGGGAAGTGATTTTCCCCGGATACTTTTCAAGGGAGAAATTAGACGGTGTAAATCTTAAATACACCATGGGCCAGACCATATCCATGCTCCACGAGATACTAGCCTCCCAGATAACCCATGTTCTCCGTCATGACTGTCTTCGCTACGGTCAGGAGTGCAGTGAGTGTGAAACAAGTGGTTACAGAACAGCCATTGAAGTGCTGAAGGCCATCCCTGACCTGCGCCGCATGCTCTCCGAAGATGTGAGGGGAGCCTTTGATGGCGATCCCGCTGCAAAAAGCCATGATGAGATTATCTTCAGCTATCCTGGAATTTATGCCATCACGGTTTACCGCATAGCCCATATCCTCCATGCCATGAAGGTTCCCCAACTGCCGAGGATAATGTCGGAACATGCCCACAGCGTAACAGGAATAGATATCCATCCCGGGGCAGCCATCGGCAAAAGGTTTGTCATTGACCATGGAACAGGCATAGTCATCGGAGAGACCAGTGTCATCGGAGACAATGTTAGGATGTATCAAAATGTCACCATAGGAGCCCTCTCCCTTCCCCAGGGAGCAGGGGAGAAACTCCGGGGAGAGAAGCGTCATCCCACCATTGAAGATGATGTCATCATCTATTCCGGTGCCACAATACTCGGGGGCTCTACAGTAATAGGCAAAGGTTCCATTATAGGAGGCAACGTATGGCTGACCCGGTCGGTTCCCCGGGATACCAAGGTGTTCATTGAGGTGCCCAGACTCATCTACAGCATGTCGGAGACTGCTTGAAAACACAATATATGAGAAGAGCAGCTTGTCAAAATTTTATTGACAAGCCAACCATTTATCTCTAAGTTTGTGCAAAATTTATGGCAGACTGCGTTATGAAAGAATAACCATAATGAATTTTCCATGACAAACTGCGTTATAGAGGAATGACCATAACGCGGTTTTTATGGCAGACTGGGTTATGAAGAAATAACCATAACGAACTTTTTATTGTTTTAATCAAAGGATTGGGAGTTAAAAATGACCATCAATGCAACAGGTTCGGTAGTTGTGGTGGGAGGCGGCATATCAGGTATGCTCTCTGCCCTGGATCTGGCTAACTCAGGTTTTTATGTCTATCTTGTGGAAAAGGGGTCTTCAGTGGGCGGTGCCATGGCCCAGCTTGACAAGACCTTTCCCACCAACGACTGCGCCATGTGAATTATCTCACCCACACTGGTCGAGGTCGGCCGGCATCTGAACATTGAACTTTTGACCCTGTCAACAGTTGTTGACATAAGGGGAGAAGCAGGAAATTTCGAGATTGATCTTCTTAAAAAACCAAGGTATGTGGATACCCAGCTCTGCGTGGGATGCGGAGCCTGTGCTGAAAAGTGCCCTGGAAAGGCACCGGACGGTTACAACATGGGGCTGATAGATCGCAAGGCCATCTATGTGGAGTATCCCCAGGCAGTACCATTAAAATACGTCATTGATCCTGATATCTGTCTGAAACTCACAAAGGACAAGTGCGGCACCTGTGAGGAGGTCTGCCCCGCGAAAGCCATCAACTACGGGGATAAAGAGGAGAGACTCACCCTGAAGGCGGGCTCGCTCATTCTCTCGCCGGGATTCAAGCCCTATGATCCATCCATTTTTGACAACTACCAGTACACCTCACTTCCCAATGTGGTGACATCCATGGAGTTCGAGCGGATTCTCTCGGCTTCCGGCCCCACCGGCGGGCATATTCTCACCCTGCCCCAGGTACCTGTCAATCCCAAGAAGAAAAAGGACAGGATACTTGCCGAGAGAAAGAAGGAGCCTAAAAAGATAGCGTGGTTCCAGTGCGTGGGTTCCAGGGACATGAATAAGTGCGACAACCGTTACTGCTCTTCGGTCTGCTGCATGTACGCCATAAAAGAGGCCCTGATTGCCAAGGAACATGCCGGCGATGATCTGGACTGCGCCATATTCTACATGGACATGAGAACCCATGGCAAAGATTTCGAGAGATACTATGACAGGGCAAAAAAGAGCGGCATCCGTTTCGTGAGAAGCAGGGTGCATACCATCGATCCCATACCTGACTCCGACGATCTCAGGGTCAGCTACATTTCAGATAACGGCGAGATGATCCAGGAGGTCTTTGAGATGGTGGTACTCTCGGTGGGACTTGAGACCCCGCCGGAAACCGTTGAGATGGCAAACATGATGGGCATTGATCTTACAGAGGGCAACTTTGCATACACCAACACTTTCTCCCCTGTGGAGACCAGCCGCAGGGGTATATTTGTGGCAGGGGCCTTCCAGGGTCCCAAGGATATTCCCCAATCCGTTGTGGATTCCAGTGCCGCTGCAGCAGGTGCCGGAGCCCTTCTAAGCTCGGCCAGGGACACCATGACAAAGGCCGAAGAGAGTGTGGCCGAAACCAATGTCCTGGGTGAACCGCCGAGAATCGGTGTCTTTATCTGTAAATGCGGAGCCAACATTGCCGGTGTCGTGGATGTGCCCGCAGTCAGGGACTATGCAGGCACCCTGCCCTTTGTCACCTACTTTACCGATAATCTCTACTCATGCTCCCAGGACTCCCAGGACACCATGACTTCCCTCATAAAGGAGCATAACCTCAACCGCATCGTGGTGGCCGCATGTACCCCCAAAACCCATGAGCCCCTTTTCCAGGAGACCCTCATAAAGGCCGGCCTCAACAAATACCTCTTTGAGATGGTGAATATTAGAAACCAGGACTCCTGGGTTCACAAGAACAATCCTGATCTGGCAACCCAAAAGGCAAAGGATCTGGTTCGCATGGCCGTATCCAAGGTTGCCCTCATGGAGCCGCTCCAGGAGGTATCCCTCAAGGTGAACCAGTCGGCCCTTGTAATCGGCGGAGGCATCTCCGGCCTCACAGCGGCAAGGAACCTGGCGGATCAGGGTTATGATGTCCATGTTGTGGAAAGGGATGCAGCCATTGGCGGCCAGGCCCGAAAACTCTACCACACCTTCCAGGGCGAGAACATATCTGAAAAGGTCCGCGTTATGGAGGAGGCCGTTAAGGCAAACCAGCGGATACATCTCCACCTGAACACCTCCCTTGAGGCTGTGGAGGGTTTTGTGGGCAACTTCAAATCAACCCTGTCATGCTCCGGAGAGAAAACCGAGATAGAACATGGCGTTGCCGTCATCGCCACCGGTGCTTCGGCCCTCAAGCCGGAAGAGTACCTGTATGGTGAAGATGACCGGATCATAACAAGCCTGGATCTTGACAGAATGCTCATGGATTCCGACCCGGGACTTGCCAAAATGAACTCTGCCGTATTCATCCAGTGTGTGGGCTCCCGGGAACCCCAAAGGCCCTACTGCTCCAGGGTGTGCTGCACCCACTCCATCGACAATGCCCTGGTTTTAAAAGAGATGAATCCCAAAATGGATGTCTATATACTCTACAGGGACATAAGAGCCTATGGGGAGCGGGAGTACAGCTACCAGAAGGCAAGGGAGGCCGGGGTAATCTTCATACGGTACGATCTCGATGCCAAGCCCGTGGTGGCAATTAAAGACGGCAGCCTGGTCATCCAGGTGAAGGATCATGTCCTTGGCCTTCCCGTGGAGATAGAGGCCGACCTTGTTACCCTGGCATCTGCCATCGTTCCCAACAGGGACGAGAAGCTGGCCAATTTCTTCAAGGTTCCCATGAACGAAGACGGCTTTTTCGTTGAAAGGCACGCAAAGCTGGGACCCTCGGAATTTGCCACGGACGGAGTCTTCCTGTGTGGTCTTGCCCACTATCCCAAACCCATTGACGAATCCATTGCCCACGGCATGGCAGCGGCCTCCCGGGCAGTCACCCTCCTGTCCAGGGAGACGGTGAAGACAAGTGCAAATGTGGCCCTGGTGAATCCAGGGGTATGCAGCTCCTGCGGGGTCTGCGTATCCATCTGTCCCTATTCGGCACCTTCATTTGTTAAAGAGGGACGTTTTGCCGGAAAAGCCGAGATAAATCCCGTGCTTTGTAAGGGTTGCGGCCTCTGCGTTGCATCCTGCCGATCCGGGGCCCTCCACCTCAAGGGATTTGATACCAACCAGATATTCGCCCAGATCACAGCCCTGGTCGATGCGGCCTGATTGACCGAGGATGAAGTCAACTACCCCTACGGCACTTCGTGACCGTAGGGGTTTCCTTGAGGAGGTATTTATGAAAATTAAAGTGATCATTC
>JADGBO010000217.1:2522-5702 GCA_015231465.1 Desulfamplus sp. | reverse complement strand
AACAATATATGGTGTGAGATATGAGAACTTACAACTCTTGAGGACTCATTATAACCAAATAAAAACCATCACTCTTAAAATGCAAGAGTTGTATTACACCAATTGCTTAAACAAAATCTTTGCCAGGATTATTTTTTTTTTCAAAAAAACGAGGATATACAATCCGGCAATCTTCCAAAATCTGCTCAAAGGGGAGATCATCAAAATGCCCCCTCTCCTTTACATACTCCATATGTTGATTTCCCAGGGTGTCGAACTCGTGGAAAAGAGAGTTGTTTACTCCGTCAAACTCCAGGGGCTTCACATTGAAATGGTTGCATAGACTGAGATTGAATGCCGGTGTGGCCTTGACCCATCTCCCTTCAAGATGGAGTTCCGTATAGCCGTGATACATGAAAATATCTGTCTCCATGAGTTCCCGCAGACGGGGGGTACTCAGATGATTTCTCACATCGGCAAAACCGAGCCTTGCAGGAATTGAGTGGTACCTTGCGGCTCCGGCCAGCAGCACGGCCTTTACTACACAATATCCACTCTTTTTCTTCAACACGGAATCGGCTGTAAAGTTATGACGGTCAAGTTTGAAATCATAGGGATCGTATCTTATCTCATCCCTTACCGCGTAATAAAGCTGAACCGCCTTTTCCCGTTTTGAAAGAGACGCATTGCAGCGGCTCTCGGCAAACTCTTTCACCCTGGGATGATCAAAATTTATATAAAACGTGGGTCTTAGATAGATTTCCATATTATCATTATCATGCTGTCCATGTTCATTTTTCATTAGGAGATGCCCCCATTAACTCCACATTTAAATATAATTACCTCAAAAAAATATCCCAAATTGACAAAATTCCAGACAGTTGTTAAACTGTTACCTACTTGAGTTCTTAAATACGACCATGGCAGAACATATGCCACAACCAAACATAATGAAATTGTCAAATTCATTTATCAAACCCGTAAACAGAGGGCTTGGGCCACCAATTTCGTTTTCTGGAATACTATAATTACTAACAGCTTTCCATTTCCATATATAATAACTACTCAAATAAAACAACCCATTGCAAAAAAGCAACGGGAAAGGAACAATACTCATGGACAACAGAGTCAATCTCCAGGGGGAAGAGGATGTTTTATCCGAAGATCAGGGCCAGATACTTGTGAGGCTTGCCCGGGCCGTCATAGGAGAGCGGCTTGGCATGGAATCCCATCTCATTGAAAAAAAAATCCTTCTGGAAAAGGTTGGCCAACCGGAATTTTCCGAAAAAACAGGCACTTTTGTTACAATACATCTTAATAAAAAATTAAAAGGGTGTATTGGCTCCCTGGAATCCAGTGAATCCATAGCGGAAGGTGTTGTAAAAAATGCCGTCAATGCCGCTTTCCACGATCCAAGGTTCACCCCCATGACCGTGGATGAACTCCATGGAGCAGATATTGAAGTGAGTGTTCTCTCCAAGCCCGTCCCCCTGGTTTACAAAGAGAGTGACGAGATTTTGTCCGGATTGAAGCAGGATATCCATGGGGTTATAATAAAAAAAGGGAGACTCCAGGCCACATTTCTTCCCCAGGTATGGCATCAGTTGCCGGAGAAAAAAATGTTTCTGGAACATCTTTGCAAAAAGGCGGGACTTCCTGCCCGGGAGTGGCAAAAGGGAACCCTTGAAATTTTTACCTACACTGTTCAGTCCTTTGAAGATCTATAGACTTCCAGAAAAATATTTGAACAAATTCATTCCCAGGGGGCAGCCGCAAGGGACTGCCCCTACAGTATGTCCGCCAATTTCATTATCTGGAAAACTATATGAAACAGGAAAAGAGTAAAATACTTGTTGTGGATGACGATGCCGGCCACAGAACAATGCTCAAAACCCTCATGGGCGGATGGGGTCATGAAGTTGATCTTGCCGATGATGGGACATCCGGGGTGGAGAAGGCCCTCCACTGCCATTTTGACATTGTCCTCATGGATATGAAGATGCTCAGGATGTCGGGAATGGAAGCTTTGGAAAAGATAAATACCGACAAACCTGCACTGCCTGTGATCATGATGACAGCCTACTCCTCCGTTGACACGGCTGTTGAAGCCCTGAAAAAAGGGGCCCATGACTATTTGACAAAACCCTTGGATTTCAACAAACTGAAACTGACCATAGGATATATACTTGAGACCACACATCTCAAAAAAGAGAATGTAACTCTCAAGGAGCAGTTGAACAGCAGCTTTTCAAGGGATAAAATCATTGGAAACAGCCCTGCCATGACAGAGCTTTTGAAAATCGTGGAGATGGTTGCGGCATCCGAGGCCGGAATACTGATAACCGGCCCTTCAGGCACCGGAAAGGAGCTGATAGCAGGGGCTGTTCATGGCAACAGTCCAAGGAGACACATGCCCTTTGTCAAGATAAACTGTGCCGCAATAACCGAATCCCTGCTGGAGTCGGAACTTTTCGGCCATGAGAAAGGGGCTTTTACAGGTGCCGACAAAAAGCGAAAAGGGCGTTTCCTCCAGGCCCACGGAGGAAGCATTCTCTTGGATGAAATAGGTGAGATGAGCCTGCCCATGCAGGCAAAGCTCCTGAGGGTACTCCAGGAAAAGGAGATGACTCCGGTTGGCGGGGAACAGAATATCAAGGTGGATGTCAGGGTAATCGCAGCCACCAACAGGGACCTGGAAAAGATGTCCCGGGAAGGCACTTTTCGTGAAGATCTATATTTCAGACTCAATGTCATAACCCTTGACATTCCGCCCCTGGTTGAGCGAAGGGAGGACATTCCTGTCCTGGCAATGCATTTCATGAAATATTTTTCCGAAAAAAATCAACGGAACATAAAAGGTTTCTCTCCCGAAGCCATAGATACCCTTAGTGGATATAACTGGCCGGGAAATGTCCGGGAACTTATGAACAGCATTGAAAGGGCGGTCATACTGGCACGTCTTGATTATCTCTCCATGGAAGATTTTCCCCTGATTGCCGGCAGGACTCACCCACACTCCTCTGCCCCTTCTTCAAAAACAACTGTTTCCGTGGATATTCCCCTGGCCCATGTGGAGCGGCAAGCCATTCTCGGCACCCTGGAATCTGCCCGGGGCAATCGCAGTGAAGCAGCTCGACGTCTCGGAATAACCCGTAAAACCCTGCTGAAAAAACTAAAGCTCTATGGAGAACATCATTAGCA
>JADGBO010000217.1:0-2423 GCA_015231465.1 Desulfamplus sp. | reverse complement strand
AATCTCAGGTTTTTGAGGACTCGTTAATGTCAATGATGGTCGATTTAAGATAGGACTTGGTCTTGTAACTGGTTATGTTCATAAGATTCCGGTTTAAAGTCGTCATTCTTTTTACCTGCTGGACAATCAGATCAATTTTCCTCTGGATACCAGGTTCCAGATCCCGAAATTCGCTTAACAGTTCACAGCACCCTGAAATAACCTGCAGGGGCTGATTCAGTTCATGACACACTGCACCGGCTGTCTCCATGACAGCGGTGAGCTTTTGCTTCTCCCCCAGCTCCTTTTCCGCAAGTATGGCAGCCTGGTGTGCCAGGGTCAACTCCTCCCGGCTTTTGATAAGATCAGCCTCTACTTTTCTCCTCTCATCAATCTCCCGTTGAAGGTCACTGTTGGCCAGGCCAAGCTTTTCATTGGTTCTTCTCAAGGCTTCAGTCCTCTTTTCCACTATATCCTGAAGGTGATCCTGATACTGTGTGATTTTGCGATCAGATTCCCGTAAATGCCTTATCATTGCCGCAATGGAGCTGCCAAGCACATCATCCTTGGATGTGACAGGAGGCCCCACGGTTAAATCCCCCCTTGCCACAGCCGAGGTGATCCATGCCATCTTCCGCAGATAAGACTTCATACTTGTAAAAGCCTTCTCTGTATTGTGGAGCTGATGAATTATATCATCAAAGGCCCTTGCCATCTCACCCACCTCATCATTCTGACGAATATCAAGGGGATGTGTCGATATGTTGAAATCCTCTCCCAGAACGCCATGGGAGAGGCTTTTCAAAACTCTGACAAGTTCTTCAAGATCCCTGTCGGCAATATTTCTCGATGAATTCATCAGCCTGGCAATGGGTGACGTAATTTTCGATGCTATGAAAAAGCTTATAAATATCCCGATGACAAGGGAAGACATTACAGCCGAAAAGAGCATAAACCATGTTTTTGCAAGAACACCCCTGGAAGCTCTGTTGTGGGCCTGGTACTCCTCCTCAATGCCTGAAACACACTCCTCGGCGGTTTTGGTGATGGTTGATTCCAGATCGTTGAAGGTTGTTCTGGATATATTGTTCAACTCTTTTGATGCGGTGTATATCTTTTCAAATCCCGTGAAAAACCTCTCCACGGCATCTCTGGCATCTGCCGCATTTTTCTTTTCCAGTGGAAAGTCATCCAAAGAGTCCATAAGATCGGTGAGGGCATTGTATGCCGTCTCAAATGCTCTTTTAAAAAGCAGTGCATGCCGTTCATCACCGCTTTTCATGTACTGAACGGTGTAGCGATGCATCTGCATACATGCCATCTGGGCATTTCCAAAGGTCAGAAACTTTTTGAAACTGTCCTGGGCAGGCATTGCCACCCTTAGAGCAGTGAGCCTGTTTTCAATTATGTAACTGCTGCTCTTCACCTCCCTGGCCAGGGCATCTTCCCGCATGCGGATCAGTTGAACCATACGGCTGAAGGCATCTCCATAGGCCCGGCTGCTTTTCTTTATGGTTTCCAGGAGGGGAAATCGAGGAGAGTCCGTTACAAAGGGCTCCATTTTGTCTATCACATGTGTAAGTTCCCGGTAATTTCTTATGAATTGATTAAGGCTCTCCTGGGTGTAGCCGGTTACATAGGCATTGGCATGAACCCTTGCCAGTACAGTTTTTGTGGCAATGTCCCTGGAGAGAGTCATCTGCATGGAGAGGCTGCTGGTCAGTTCATTTACCTGGCTGGAAACCTGGCTCACATACCTGATGGCTGAAAAGCCCACTGCTGTAATAAGAAAACAGAGTATAAGGGAGCCGGTCATTATTTTGTAACGTATTCTATGGAAAAAAATTTTGTTGATCATCTTAATGCCTGCATCAGCAGTCAAGGTTCTATGGTGTCGTTTTTAAATTTTCAGTGCATTTCATGGGAAACAGTGAATGATCTAATGGAGACAAAACAATTCCGAGATGTATAAAATGACCAATTAAAATTAAGCACTTTTTTCACTCACTTCTTAAAAATTTCTGGGTAGAGTTTTTGGGCACATTCCGGACAGATTCCGTGGCTGAACTGGACATCGGAATGCCTTGAAATATAGGTTTCAAGCTGATTCCAATATCCTTCGTCATCACGTATCTGCTTGCAGCCGGCACATATCGGTATCAACCCGCTCAAAACATTGACCTTGTTCATGGCTTCCTGGAGACGGACCAGCAGCTCCTCCCGCTCCTCTTCTGCTTTCATCTCCTTGGTTACGTCGGTGAGGGAGCCCAGGGAGAGGTAAATTCTATCCTCCATGTGCCACTCGATATTGGCTTTGTCATTGAGCCAGACACTTATCCCCTTTTTCCAGGAGAGTTTGTAAACCGCCTCGGTTACACCGGCGGATATGCTTTTACTTCTAATGGCATCCCTTGAACTGTTCAGTGAACTGCCTGGAATCTGCT
>JADGBO010000216.1 GCA_015231465.1 Desulfamplus sp. | reverse complement strand
GGTTATTCATGGGTATCATCTATCCTTTTTTCCAAAGCAGGCCACCTCTGAATCAAATCAGCAAGAATCATCTCTTTCTTCCATGAAGTGCGGCAAGTGTATTGTCATACATTTGAAGTATATGCTCTCCCATGGAATCATCTCTTTCTTCCATGAAGTACGGTAAATGCATTGTCATACATTTCAAGTATATGCTCTCCCATGGAATCATCTCTTTCTTCCATGAAGTACGGTAAATGCATTGTCATACATTTCAAGTATATGCTCTCCCATGGAATCAATGGTATTATTCTCTTTTACCATATTGTGGGCCAGATCCGTCATTAATGGAATATCATATTTTCTGTTTAAAATATCAAGTATCCTCTCTCCAATTTCATCCTCATTGTTGGGGGTAAAGAGAACTCCTGTCCTGCCATGAATAACAATCTCAGGTATTCCTCCGGAACGGGAGGCAATTACAGGGCATTTTGCAAACATGGCTTCGAGAAGTGCCTGGGGGATGCCTTCAAAGGGTATGGCGCTTGCAAGAATTTTGCAGTCAAAGGCCCGGATGTATCTCCAGATATTTTCCTTGAAACCGGTCATATGTACGTTCCGGGAACGTAATTTCAGGGAAGGGTTATGCCGGCGGGAGGAGATATGCCCGTCCCGGGAGTGCCGAATTTTTGCTTTTGCCCTTCCATGAACCCTTTTTGTCGAGTCCATTTTTCTGGATTCCACGATATTATCCAGTTTTTCAAGATATGACTCCTCTCCGGCACCCACAATTACGAGATGGTATTGGGGAATCTCTTCTCTGATGTCGAGGAATGCCCTGATGATGCTCTCCACTCCTTTATCCGGTGAAACCCTGCCGGCAAATCCGATAAAGCGGGATTCCGGTTCAAGGCCCAGTTCCAGGGCAAGATTTCTTCGGGCCGTATCATGGTCCGGCAGTGGGACCGGAGGGGAGATGCCGCTGGGTATGGTACTGACCCGGCCTGGATCCAGACCAAGGGTGGAAACGAGGTTCTCTGAAGTACACTTTGCTGTGGTAAAAACATGATGGCACATATTTTTATACAGTAATTTATTATGCAGGGAAGGCTTGACATGGGAGCTTATATGCCTTGAGAGAATCCTGAGGCCGACCTTTTTTCCTCCAGCGAGCCAGGCCGATGGAAGGGCTGTCTTGGCATCCATGTTTCCGTGGGAGTTCAGGATATCCGGGGTCAGCCTGGAAAACCACTTCTGCAGGGTGATGAAATCTCCGGGTGCGGTTGCGGCGGTGAACTCCATGGGAATGTAAAGCCATCCCTGATTCGTTTTTGCCAGTGCCTTTTCAGCCAGGGGGGTTTTGGAAGGGGCCGCAATTATTATTCTGTGACCCTTTTTTTCCATCCAGCAGCACTCGTTGTAAATTCTTTTTTCCAGCCCGCCCCATTGTGTGTGGCATGTGGTGTGCATTATGGTAAGACTTTTCATGGCTCTCTTTTTTCCGGCCCGTCCCATTGTCCCGGGCATTCGGGATGCATTTTCAGGAGGGCCTCAATCCTTGGGATATCTTCGGGAAGGTCAACCTCCGGGGAATCATGGCCGGTGATGACAACCTTTATGCTGAAACCGTACTCAAGCACCCGCAACTGCTCAAGCTTCTCTATACCCTCAAGCACCCCCTGGGGAAGTTTTGCAAAGATGTCGAGAAATCTTTTTCTACAGGCATAAAAACCAAGATGTTTATAAAAACGAACAGGAGAGTCCACCTGGGAGTCCAGGTTATACCCCCCATCCCTGGGAAATGGAATGGCTGCCCTTGAAAAGTATAGGGCATGGCCGTTATGATCCATCACCACCTTCACATCCTTGGGGTCGGTTATCTCCCTTGGGTTTACAATGGGGTATGCCAGTGTTGTCATGTGGGGCTGCAACCTCTCCCTGTCTCCGGCAAGGGGGGCAAGTATCTCACCTATGCACGCCGGATTGAACAGGGGTTGATCTCCCTGTATGTTGATCACAATCTCATCCTCCGGGATTCCCAACATCTCTGCGGCACAGGCCACACGATCAGTCCCCGATCCCAGGAAAGAGGGTGTCAGCAGTGCCAGGCCCCCAAATTTTTCAACGGCATTCACTATACGGGGGTCATCGGTGGCAACAATAACCTTCTCTATATTTTCGGCCATAAGGGCCTGTTCATATACCCTCTGGATCATCGGTTTTCCGGCTATGGATAGAAGGGGTTTTCCCCCGAGTCTTGTGGACCCGTAACGGGATGGAATGATTGCGGTGGCTTTCATAAATACCTCCTCAAGGAAACCCCTACGGTCACGAAGTGCCGTAGGGGTAGTTGACATTTCCCTACATCCTCAGGAAAAGGGATCTGGCCTTTTCAGGGGTCATGATCTCCTTCCAGTTTTTGCCGAGGCAGTTCTCCCACAGGGGGTCAAGGCCCAGGGCAACGGTGACCATTCTATCAAGCATACTTTCACTTATGTTTTCCGTAACATTTCGGGGCAGCTCAATGTAATTTTGCTTCATCATCTCCCTGAACTCCTGAACTCCTTCCGGATAAAACTCTTCAAGGCAGTCAAAGGCAATGCAACATCCAATGCCGTGGCGGGTGCCGAGGACATAGGAGAGTCCATAGGAGAGGGCGTGGCACGCACCCACCTGGGAGTAAGCAATGCTCATGCCGCCAAAGTAGGATGCCATCATGAGCTTATCTTCCGAATCCGGTTCATCATGGAGAAAGACATCCCGGCAAAGCTCCAGGGCCTTTTCTCCATAGGTCCTGCTGAATGTATTGATGTAGGTGCCCTGGAGTGACTCAATACAGTGGATGTAGCAGTCCATGCCCGTATAGAAACGCTGGAGGGCAGGAGCATCCTTTATCAAATCCGGATCAAGAACTATCTGATCAAACACTGTGTAATCCGAGTTGATCCCGAGTTTTCTTTCAGGCCCCGTAAGTACGGTGGTCCTTGACACCTCGGCTCCGGTACCTGACAGGGTCGGTATGCCTATGTGATAGACAGCATGGTTTTTGATTAAATCCCATCCCTGGTAATCATGGGAATTTCCTGGATTAGTAAGCATGAGGGATACTGCCTTGGCAATGTCCATGGTGCTTCCCCCGCCAATGCCGACAACTGCACAGGGAAGGTTCCTGGAATGTTTGTGAACTTCTAAGGTCAGTTGATCCACATAGGTGGTTTTGGGTTCGTTATCCACGTTTACCCAAATGAGCATATCCTTGGCATGGAAGGGAATCCATCTCTCCAGATCGGTGGAAACAAACACATCATCCACGAGGAATGCCGCCCAGGAGTCAATATAGGTTCTTTGACTGTCCAGGAGATAGTCAAGGTGATGGAAAGAGCCTTTGCCAAAAACAATGTTGGGGACTGTTCTAAAATTTTTAAACATATTATCTTCCTGTTGTCTGTTTGTTGAATAATCCAAAAACCCTGTTTATGGCCTCAACTCTTTTTTTAATATCATCCTCGGTCCAGGAGAGTTTTATCTGTATGGAGACGGTTCTTTCCATGATGGAATCCGAGATTGGAAGGGAGACGGTACTGTAGTCATAGGCCGGAGAGCCGCTGCCCTCTCCCATCTTCTGTATGGGAAGTGCGGCGGCTGTTTTCATGGTTTTGAGATGGTGCCATTTACGGAAATAGTGCCAGTTGTTGTCGTACCAGTAGAAGCAGCCGTCAACCCCTTGCTTTGCAAGTTCTGGGGCAATATGCCTGGCCATGCTTCCGTCGGGAAGGAAAAAGGACAAAAATGTGGCCGAGTCTCCCCGGGGATCCGGGAGGCGGCGGAAATCCACCTCCTTGAATTGTGCCAGGGCAGATTTGAGACGCTCCTTGTTCCGCCGCTGGATATCTATTATCTCCTGGAGCCTGGAGAGCTGGGCCACCCCCACCGCGGCATTGAGTTCACTTATACGATAGTTTGCTCCGATAATGGGGTGATCGTCGGCTCCTCTGTCCGCTCCCCCGAGGTGATCGTGACCATGGTCGGCATACTGATCAGCACGGTTGTAAAGGGAAGTTGAGTCGGTGATGACGGCTCCCCCTTCTCCGCATGTGATGGTCTTCACGGCATCAAAGGAGAAGCAGCCCATATCGCCGAAGGTTCCAAGGTATCTGCCGTTGAAGGATGCTCCCAGGGACTGGCATGCATCCTCAATGAGAATTAGCCCGTGATCCCTGCAAAATTTTTTAATTGCAGGGATATCCGCCATGGCTCCGCACATGTGAACTGGTATGATCGCACGGGTTTTATCGGTCAGGACATCCTTCAATCGGCCAGGATCCAGGCATAGGGTCTCGTCTATTTCGGAAAAGACAGGAACCGCACCTGCATTGAGTACAGCTTCAAAGGTTGCCACAAATGTGAAAGGCGGAACAATGACCTCGTCACCGGCTCCTATGCCGCATGAAGCAAGGGCAATGGACAGGGCAGCGGTACCGCTGGAACAGAGGTGGGCATGCTTGATGCCGGTTATTTCACAAAGCCTGCGTTCAAAGGTTTCAGCCTTCCAGTTTCCCTTGCGTACATTGTCAAATCCATACCTGAAAAGGACACCTGTCTCCAGGACATCCATGACCTCTTTTCTCTCCCTGTCGCCAAACAGTTCAAAACCGGGCATCGGCACCTCCGCATTGTTTTTGCATTTAAAGTCAAAATGCATCATATAGACTTCCAGAAAAATAGTTTATCAAATCCTTTTTTGAGGGCAGCCACAGGGGGCTGCCCCTACATTACGATAACCAATTTATAGTATTCCAGAAAACGAAATTGGTGGCCCAAGCCCTCTGTTTACGGGTTTGATAAATGAATTTGACAATTTCATTATCTGGAAAGCTATAGTAATAGGGTTTTATTAACTTACCCAAGCTCCCCTCTCCAGACATGGAGAGGGGGTTGGGGGGGTGAGGTGAATGGGCAAGTTATTTAAACCCTATTCCTTAATTATCTGGAAAGCTATATTTTAGCATCATTCATTTTTCAGTTTACACTTTTCTAATTTTTGCCGCTATCTGAATCACGGAATTAAAATATTTTCTATACAACAGAATCATGATACTGTTCAAGATATTATCATTTTCTCATTTATCTGTTTTTGATAGTCAGCCATAAGTTCTCCGAATGAGTACTACAAATAGTATTTTTGGTCAAACAAAACAAAAACATAACGGCGTATTTTGAGAACTTATGACTCTTGAGTTTTTTTGGGAGGAACCAGTAAAATATGAATATCGGCACTATTCAAGGAACATGGCTTATCGTTGCCAACGGCACAATTTCCGATGATGCCCTTTTAACATCCCTGGTCCAAAATTCCCATTTTATTGTGTGTGCCGATGGCGGTGCAAGGCATCTGCGGAGAGTAGGCATTTCCCCTGATTTTCTTGTGGGGGATATGGACTCCATACAGCGGGATATTCTTGATGAAAATATAGCGGGCCATGTTAAATTAAGAAGCTATCCATCCAGAAAAGATAACAGTGATACCGAGCTTGCAGTTGATCTGGCCATTGAACAGGGTGCATCCAGGATTGTTTTAACCGGTGTTACAGGAACGCGCATGGATCATACCCTGGCCAATATTTTTCTCCTGAAACGCATACTCTCCATGGGAATACCTGCCTGCATAGTGGATGATCACAATGAGATATATATGTTGTTCCATGATATGCCGGTAATTGGCATGGGTTCAAACCACGACATGCCGGCCAGTGACACGGGTTCAAACCATGACATGCCAGCCAGTAACATGGGTTCAAATC
>JADGBO010000215.1 GCA_015231465.1 Desulfamplus sp. | reverse complement strand
AAAGGGTTGATTATGGAAGCCAATCTCACAGCGGCAACCATGCTGGGAATAAACCGGAGCAGCCTGATCAGACAGCCCATATCCAACTATATTTTCAAAGAAGACCAGGATATCTATTACCTGCATCGCAGGCGGCTTTTGGATACCGGTGAAGCCCAGGTATGTGAACTGGGCATGATACGGCCGGATGGTTCTCTGTTCCGGGCAAGACTGGATGCATCTGCTGCTGAGGATGACGGCACCATGTCTGCCTACCGTGTGGTGCTGAGCGATATTACCAAACGTAAAGAGGCCGAGGCGGTGCAGGAGAGACTTCAGGAGCAGCTCCACCATGCCCAGAAGATGGAGTCCGTGGGCAGGCTGGCCGGCGGTGTGGCCCACGATTTCAATAATATGCTGGGGGTGATCCTGGGATATGTGGAATTTGCCCTGGAAAATTCAAAAGAAAATAACAGTGATAACCATGATCTTAAGGAAATCCAAAAGGCTGCACAGCGCTCAGCCGATCTCACAAAGCAATTGCTGACCTTTGCCAGAAAACAGGTCATTTCTCCCAAAACTCTGGACTTGAACGATACAGTGGAGATTATGCTCAATATCCTGCGCCGCATCATAGGAGAAGACATCAATCTGGCCTGGAAACCTTCCGCCAATCTTTGGCCGGTGAAGATGGACCCGTCCCAGATTGACCAGATACTTGCCAACCTCTGTGTCAATGCCCGGGATGCCATTTCCGGCGTGGGCAGACTCACCATTGAAACAGGCAAAAAATCATTTGATGAGGATTACTGCAAACAATATTCCGGCTTTACCCCGGGTGATTTTGTCCTGCTCTCGGTGAGTGACAACGGCTGCGGTATGGACAGTAATACTATGGACAATCTGTTCGAGCCGTTTTTCACCACCAAGGAGGTGGGCCAAGGCACGGGTCTTGGGCTTGCGACAGTATATGGCATCGTACAACAGAACAACGGCTTCATCAATGTTTACAGCGAACCCGGCCTGGGTTCCACGTTCAAAATTTACCTGCCTCGGTTAATTGCCGATGAAGAGATTGATAAGGCCGTACCTCGGAAAAAAGCAGCTTCCGGAGGTACAGAAACCATCCTTCTGGTGGAAGATGAACCCGCCATTCTCAAAATGACCAAAATGATGCTGGAACGAAAGGGGTATGCCGTCATATCCGCGGCCACACCGGCAGAGGCCTTGGAAAAGGCAAAAAATTATTCCCGCCCCATTGATCTGCTCATGACCGATGTTGTCATGCCGGAGATGAACGGCCGGGAACTCGCAGAAAAGATTATTTATCTTTACCCTGGTATCAAACGGCTGTTCATGTCCGGTTATACCGCAGATATTATCGCCCATAAGGGGTTCCTGGATGATGGGGTGGAATTTATCCAAAAGCCCTTTTCCATGGCAGACCTGGCAGAAAAGTTACGGGTGGTTTTGATTACCTGATTTTTTATTCATGCGTCAACACTGCCGACAATTGTTGCCCATTGACAGGCAACCGATAGAAAAACAAGATCATATATGACCTATTGTCGGATAAGACCTTATTTCCTGATTTTCTGCATGTGTGAAAAAGAGGCATGCTATTCAGATTTTGGATATATTTTTCTTCTTGTAAGGGCACAGCGTACCGTGCCTTTACTACTCAAATAAGGGAATTTAATTGTCTGGAATGCTATTATGGATATAAAGATGCACCTTAGTATTGTAAGTATGGCACACAATTTGAACATATAGCATTAAGATGATCCGGGCAGTGGGTGGGCATCCTATAGATGACCCATCAGGATCACGGACAGTTGTCCATTGGAGATAAACAATGAGAGAAAAGAAGCTCGTGAGTGATAACTTCTCATTTTTTATACCACATATGCCATCATCAACACCTGCCTGATTGCATATTTAGTGTTTAATAAGAGCACTTACCACTCTTGAGAAAGAAGAAGCATGTCAGATAAGGAGAGAAGCATGTCAGACAAGGAGAAAATGCCTGGAGATAGTGTGGCACTACGCCGAAAAGCCGAATACAAATTAGAAAGCCGGTCACTGCAAATGCCTGGGGATATCTCTGCCCTGTCACCCCAACAGATTCAGGGAATTTTCCATGAACTGTCTGTTCACCAGATTGAGCTGGAAATACAGAACGAAGAGTTGCGGACAGCCCAGGTAAACTTGGAGAAAAGTCGGTCCCGCTATTTTGATCTGTATGACATGGCACCGGTGGGATATTGCACGATTTCTGAAAAAGGGTTGGTTCTGGAAGCTAATCTCACCGCCGCCACCCTGCTGGGCGGGACTCGCAGCATGCTGGTCAATCAGCCGATCTCCCGCTTCGTCCTTAAAGAGGATCAGGATATCTACTACCTGCATCGGAAAAAGCTCTTTGAGACGGCGGAGCCCCAGGAATGCGAACTGCGGCTGGTCAAAGCGGATGGCACACTCTTCTGGGCTCATATGAAGAGAACCGCGGTTCAAGCTGAAGACGGCCAACAGGTCTGCCGTGTGGTGCTGAATGACATTACCAACCGAAAGCGGGGGGAACAGGAACTGCTGGAAACCAACCGGCAACTTGGAGAAGCCACGGCCCTGGCCAACGAGATGGCTGCAGAAGCTAAAATGGCGGACATCGCCAAAAGCGAATTCCTGGCCAACATGAGCCATGAGATCCGCACCCCAATGAACGGAGTGATCGGCATGAACGGGCTGCTGCTCGATACGGAACTGACCACCGAGCAGCAGCGTTATGCCGAAACTGTCCGGGCCAGCGGGGAGTCTCTGCTCGGCCTGATTAACGACATTCTCGATTTTTCCAAGATTGAGGCAGGCAAGCTGGACCTGGAAATGCTCAACTTTGACCTGCAGAGTCTGCTGGACGATTTTGCGGCCACCCTGTCGCTTCATGCCCACCAGAAAGGGCTTGAGCTGAACTGCAACATCTCCACGGACATCCCGCCCCTGCTCCGCGGTGATCCCGGGCGGCTGCGGCAGATTTTGAATAATCTGGTTGGAAATGCCGTGAAATTTACCTCTTCCGGAGAGGTGTCCATCCGTGTCAACCTGGAATCTGATACCGCGGAAGGTGTGTTGCTGCGATTTTCAGTGACAGACACAGGCATCGGGATTCCGCTGGAGAAACAGATAAAATTATTTCAGAAATTCTCCCAGGTGGATACCTCCACCACCCGTCAATACGGCGGGACAGGTCTTGGACTGGCCATTTCCAGGCAACTGGCTGAAATGATGGGCGGTAAAATCGGTGTCCAGAGTGAGATGGGAAAGGGTTCAGAATTCTGGTTTACGATTCTCATGGAAAAACAGCCTTCCCAGGTTCCGGCAAAACAGGCTGGGGCAAACTCGTTGAGGTTTGCAGACTTGAAAGATGTCCGCGTACTGATCGTGGATGACAACGCCACCAATCGAGAAATTTTGACGGCACAAATGAAAAGCTGGCATATGCGCGTGTCTGATGCCCCTGACGGGTCATACGCACTGGAAGCGATTCACAGGGCTTTAGAGGAAAACGATCCGTATCGGGTAGTGATTATCGACATGCATATGCCGAAAATGGACGGTGAGGCATTGGGCCGGGCCATCATTTCCGACGACCGTCTAACTGAAATCCGGATGGTGCTGCTGACCTCCCTGGGGGTACGTGGAGATTCCCGGCGGTTCGAACAAATCGGTTTCCATGCCTATCTCACCAAGCCGGTACTGTCCCAGGAATTGAAAACAGCACTGTCCGGTATCCTGACAACGTCTGGAAAAGGACTTTCAGAGCCCGGTACCATCACCACTCGCCACTCGGTCCGGGATATCCGCGATCTGTTTGCCGGCCGTGGCATCCGTATTCTCCTGGCCGAGGACAACATCACTAACCAGCAGGTTGCACTGGGAATTCTTAAAAAGCTCGGTCTGCGGGCGGATGCTGTGGCCAATGGCATAGAGGTACTTGAAGCACTCAGGACCCTGCCATACGACATGGTACTCATGGACATCCAGATGCCGGAAATGGACGGGATAGAGGCCACCCGGGAAATCCGCAGTATTCGGTCCCCAGTCACCCATCGAAACATCCCCATTATCGTAATGACCGCCTACGTCATGGCCGGAGATCGGGAAAAATTTATCGAGGCCGGTATGAACGGGTATGTATCCAAGCCCATCGATCCGCTGGCACTGGCAGACGAATTGAATAAATGGCTGCCAAAAGACCCTGGTAACACCGGAGAGAATGGCACTCCTTTGGAATCGGATATCTCATCCCATGAGGCAGATGGACTTACCGCTGAAAAAAAGGATTCTATTGCAGGAAAAAAAGGTCTGTACGCCGAAGAATCTGCGTCAGGGGAGGATGAATCTTATGACGTTCGGATTTTCGACAGGGCAGCCCTGCTGAAACGACTGATGGATGATCATGACCTGACGGAAAAGATTATTGCCTGGTTTCTGGATGATATGCCGGAACAGCTATCTGCGTTGAGATCATTCGTGGAAAACGGCCAGGGCGAGCAGGCGGGGGGCCAGATCCACAAAATAAATGGTGCGGCAGGCAATGTCAGTGCCCTGATGCTCAAGGAAACGGCCTTTGATATGGAAAAAGCCGCCAGGGCAGGAGATATGGAATCCTTGCAACGTTTACTGCCGGAACTGGAGCAGCGGTTTTTGCAGGTAAAGATGAAAATTATTCGATAAGGAAGGAAACAATCAAGATATCAATATCGTTGAATTTGGATCTGCCCAATGTCGCACATATGATGTCAACGACCTCGCCCACAAGGGGACGAGGCTTGTGAGGTAACTTGCAAGCTTCACGTTGACGCAGGAGGCTATGATGAGTAGCATAAGTTGTTCAGATAAAGGGATTTATATGATTGAGATCAAAGAGTTGAGAGCATTACGCGGCCCCAACAGGCATACGCGGCATACCGCCATCTTTATGGTACTTGACATTAAAGAATATGAGAATCTCCCTTCAGATAAAATAGAGGGGTTTTCAGACCGCTTGTTAACACTTATTCCAACACTTAAAGAACATGGCTGCTCCATTGGAAAACCCGGAGGTTTTATTCAGCGCCTTGAAAGGGGCACCTGGGCAGGCCACATCATTGAGCATATTGCCATTGAACTCCAATGCCTGTCCGGTATGGCCGTTGGATACGGTAAAACCCTGGATACATGCCAAAAGGGAATTTATATTGTGGTTTTTCGGTACCTTGTGGAGTCTGTGGGGTTAAAGGCGGCAAGGGAAGCGATATCTCTGTTTGAAGCCGTTGTCCAGGGAAGCCCTTTCAATATCGACCAGGTTATTGCCGATCTCAAGGTTCTGCGTGAAGATCATATGCTGGGACCCACAACCTGGAGTATTGTTAAAGAGGCCCAATCAAGGGGCATCCCTTTTATCCGGCTGAACCAAGACAGCCACATCCAACTGGGCTATGGTGCCCGTCAACAACAGATTCAAGCATCCATAACAGGCCATACTTCGGCCATTGCCGTGGAAACCGCCGATGAAAAAACCAGGGTCAAGACCTACCTGAAAAGAGCCGGCATTCCGGTGCCGGACGGCAGGGTGGTCTCCTCGGAGGAGGATGCCCTGGCTGCTTTCAAAGAACTGGGCACAGCCGTTGTTGTCAAACCGGATGTGGGAAACCACGGCAACGGTTCCACCATCAATGTCATCAATCCCGATCAATTAAAAAAGGCTTTCCACGCAGCCTATGCCTATCACCCGGATGTTATTGTTGAATCCTATGTCAGCGGGGGCGACTTTCGTCTTCTGATCATAA
>JADGBO010000214.1 GCA_015231465.1 Desulfamplus sp. | reverse complement strand
CAAAAGGGTTCACAATATACTCCTCAATAAATACTTGCAGCCCACCGCAATGCCAGGGAGGAATGAAACCGCCTTTACGGAAGGCCCGCACAAAATAAAGATCATTTTCGGAAAATAAAGATGATGATTGTGAAAAAATAAAGAGAAAATCCTTTGTTCATAACAGATCACTTAAATTTTGGATTATTACCCTAAACCGGCAGCAGTATCAAGTAAAGAATTGCCGCAACAACCCATCATTTTTTCCCATCCCTGCATTATAAAAGTGTAAAGTGTTTTCAAGTAAATATGCAAGATGCTCTTTACAGCAGATATTTTATTTTTTATAATGCCCCAAAAAGTTGTTCAAGGTTGCTTATTGTCCATATTTTGCCATGACTTATCCCATCCTAATATATTCACAAAAAAAATTCATAAATTAAAGATCACAACCTTCTTGTCAATATGGCACTCCCTGACAAAAAAATGGCCGGAAGGATTCTGATTTTAATCCGGTGACAAAGGAGTAAAAATGATGAAAGTATACGCGTATGAGCATACAATAGATAAAGATGGGGTATTATCTTTAATAAATTTGCCATTTAATGTCGGCGAAAAAATTGAAGTGATCATAATTCCCCGATCCAAATTTAAAGTTGAAAAAAAACGATATCCATTTTGGGGAAAGCCAATTAAATATCTTAACCCAACTGATCCGATTGCGGAGACAGATTGGGAGATTTACAAGTGATTATAATATTAAGTCGCTGATATTATTGTTCATTAAACATAAACCCAAGGAGAGATGCAATGTCAAAAATACTGAGAATTAACACAAAAAACAAAAATTTTACATTTGAAGAGACCCCGGCCGATCTTGCCGGACTGGGTGGAAGGGCTCTTACATCCAGAATGGTTTTGAACGAAGTTTCAGCCACATGTCACCCCTTGGGCCCTGCAAACAAACTCGTGATGGCTCCAGGAATTTTAACAGGATCCCCGGCAGCCAATTCCGGCAGGCTTTCGGTGGGGGCAAAATCACCCTTAACCGGCGGCATAAAGGAGAGCAACTCCGGAGGTTTTGTGGCCCAGAAACTGGCAAGACTCCAGATCAGTGCCGTGGTCCTGGAGGGAAAACCCGAGGATGACGGATTCAGTCTGGTGGTAATAAAGAAAGACGGAGTGGAGATTCTCCCCGCGGATGAGTATGTGGGTCTGGGTAATTATGAAACCATTGAAAAACTATGGGCAAAATATGGAAAGAACGTCGGTGTTATGAGCATTGGCCAGGCTGGTGAACAGCGTCTAAAGGCCGCCAGTATCCAGCAGGCGGACCTTAAGGGCTTCCCAGGCAGGGCAGTGGGCCGGGGCGGCCTTGGAGCAGTGATGGGCTCAAAAAAAATCAAGGCCATTGTGGTCGATGACTCCGGGTGTGACCGTCCTGTAATGGCAAATCCGGAAGCATTCAAGACCGCAAACAAACGATGGGTGGAGATGCTCAATGCCCATCCGGTAACGGGTCAGGGAC
This sequence comes from Desulfamplus sp., assembly GCA_015231465.1. Taxonomy (GTDB): domain Bacteria; phylum Desulfobacterota; class Desulfobacteria; order Desulfobacterales; family Desulfobacteraceae; genus Desulfamplus. The sequence continues at coordinate 4,308 of JADGBO010000214.1, read as the reverse complement.
TTCCTTCCCTGGGAACCGCTGTTCTTGTAAATGTCATAAACGAAGCAGGTGCCCTGCCCACAAAGAATTTCCGCTCGGGACGATTTGACCATGCCCAGGATATAAGCGGAGAGAAGATGGTGGAAAACATAGAGGCCAGGGGCGGGGTTGTATCGGAAGGGTGCCATCCAGGCTGTATCATCAAATGCTCCCAGGTTTACAACGACAAGGATGGAAAACAGCTTACATCGGGATTTGAATACGAGACCCTCTGGGCATTCGGTGCCCACACCACCATTAAGGATATTGATGACATCGCCATGCTGGACAGACTTTGTGATGATTTCGGCTTGGACACCATAGAGACCGGAGTCGCCCTGGGTGTTGCCATGGAGGGGGGACTTGTTCCCTGGGGTGACGGTCCTGCCTCCATTGACCTTTTAAAAGAGGTGGGCATAGCCGGCAGCAAAGGAAAAATCCTTGGCAACGGTGCTCTCTTTATGGGGGATGCTCTCGGTGTTGACCGTGTGCCTGTGGTAAAAAGACAGGGACTGCCTGCCTATGACCCAAGGGCGGTGAAGGGAGTCGGCGTAACCTATGCTACATCGCCCATGGGTGCAGACCATACCGCGGGATACGGTGTAACCGCCAATATCCTCAAGGTGGGCGGCGACATTGACCCCCTTAGGAAAGAGGGCAACGTGGAACTCTCCAGGGACCTCCAGATTGCAACGGCAGCCATAGATGCCGCGGGACTGTGCCTCTTTGTGGCCTTTGCCGTCCTGGATAACGAAGACGGGGTTCAGACCATTGTGGATATGATAAATGCCCGCTACGGCCTTGCACTGACACCGGATGATGTTGTGGCCCTGGGGAAATCCATCCTCAATGATGAAAAGGAGTTCAACCGCCGGGCAGGCTTTACAGAGCTTGACGATGAGCTTCCGGAAATGTTCAATGCACCATTTCCGCCCCACAACTCCGAGTGGGACTTCTCCCGGGAAGAACTCGCAAAAACATTGGCATTCCAATAACGGCAATGTCAGGCCACCTGACACAACAAAAGATGAAAGTCCGGAATACAGCAACGGCGGGGACTTTGATATAAAACGGCCATGGCAGACTCATCTGCCGCAACCAAGAATGAAACGTAGGGGGCAACCCTATGTGGTTGCCCTCATACAGGGCAGACACACAGGTCTTGCCCCTACAGTTTAATATAAACTCCTTTATCTTGACGGAAATTTATCTTTGAAAAAAAAATTTGACTTAAAAAGAAACATATACCTGGACATGAGAAGCATCGACTCTGCAAGGCAGATACTTTTTGAAAAATTTGAACACTGCACAAAGGGTGCCGTTGAAGAGATTGATGCCGTGGATGCCCTGGGCCGGGTACTGGCCGAGCCCGGGGTGGCAGCTCTCTCCTCACCCAATTACCATGCCGCCGCCATGGACGGCATTGCCATTGATGCCGCCGCTTCCTTTGGTGCATCCGAGTTGTCCCCGGTATCCCTTGTGCCTGGAAAGGATGCATTCTGGATAAATACGGGCCATGTGATGCCTGCCGGTACCAATGCGGTTATAATGATCGAGAACATTAATGTCATTGATACTCCGGACAATGCCATTGATACCCCGGACAATGCCATTGATACCCCGGACAATGCCATTGATACCCCGGACAATACCATTAATACCCCGGACAATGCCATTGATACCCCGGACAATACCATTGATACCCCGGATAATGCCATTGATACTCCGGACAATGCCATTGATACCCCGGATAATACCATTGATCTTCCAGACAGAGGAACCCGCATAGAGATCGAAGCCCCGGCTTTTCCCTGGCAGAATGTAAGAAAAATGGGTGAAGACATTGTGGCCACGGAACTTATTTTCCCCCGGGGTCATCAGGTAACACCTTACTCCATCGGTGCCCTGGTTTCAGGGGGCATGTTTCGGATCAAGGTTAAAAAAAGACCCGGTGTTTTGATAATCCCCACAGGTTCCGAGCTTAAATCCTGGCAGGATGCAAGGGACCGGGGACTACTCCCGGGCGAGGTGGTTGAATCCAATGCCGGGGTTCTTGGTGCCCTCTGTGTCGAGTATGGTGCAATATTTCATCGCCACGAAACCATAGGGGATAATCTGGAGAGCATCACCCGGGCGGTGAGGGATGCCGCAGGCATGTCGGACGGGGATTCAGTAGGGGGGGGTGTTCCAAAGTATGACATGATATTCATCATCGGCGGCTCCTCGGCGGGCTCCAGGGACTATTCCAGACCTGTGATTTCAACCCTGGGCGAGGTGTATGTCCACGGCATTACCATGATGCCGGGGAAACCCCTTTTATTTGGCGGTGTCAACGGCATTCCGGTTTTCGGCATTCCAGGATATCCTGTATCTGCCATTGTGGCCTTTGAACAGTTTGCAGGCCCCCTGCTCCTGAAGATGCAAGGACTTCTCCCCACTGCCAGGGAGAGGGATACCATTGAGGTATTGCCTGCACGGAAAATAACATCCAAACTCGGGCTGGAGGAGTTCCTCCGGGTCAAGATCGGTTCCGTTGAAGATCGTTTCGTGGCTTCCCAGCTCCCAAGGGGAGCGGGAAGTATCACCACCCTGACCCAGGCCGACGGCATCATCAGAATTCCGGCCCATGTGGAGGGAATCGACCAGGGTGTACCTGTCAGGGCAGAACTGATACGCCCTGTTTCAGCCATAAAGAACACAGCGGTCATTGTGGGTTCCCACGACAACACCATAGATGTGATGGCCGACGAGATAAGGAAGAGCCGCCCGGATGTGGAGATATCCTCCAGCCATGTGGGGAGCATGGGAGGCTTGATGGCAATAAAAAAGGGAGTCTGTCACCTGGCCGGGACCCATCTTCTTGACCCGGATGACGGCTCTTACAATATCTCATACATAAAAAAATATCTTGCAGGCATGAAGCTTCATCTCATAAATCTTGTGATGCGGGATCAGGGCCTGATTGTTCCCGGGGGCAATCCCAAAGGCATAAGGGGCATGGAAGACCTGGCAAGGGATGATATCTCCTTCATCAACCGCCAGGGGGGATCAGGCACCAGGATTCTCCTTGATTACAAACTGAAGGAGATTGGCATGGACTCCGGTGATATTTCAGGATATGATAATGAAGAGTACACCCACATGTCCGTGGCAGCCGCGGTTCTTTCGGGAAGGGCGGATGCGGGTCTTGGAATATGTGCTGCGGCCCGGGCCCTGGGCCTGGAATTCATTCCGGTGGTAACCGAATCCTACGATCTGTTAATTCCTGATAAATTTTTTCACATTAAACCCGTGGAGGTTCTCCTTGAAACCATTGTCTCCCAGGATTTCAAAAAAAGGGTACGCTCCCTTGGAGGTTATGGTACGCAAAGAACCGGTGAAGTGGTTTTCACCATCCTGTAAGCCATCGATTCTCCTGTTTTTATCCCTTATTCTCCTCCATGCCCCGGAAACTCTTTCAGGAGAACTCTTTTTCTGGACCGACAGCCAGGGCATACGCCATTACAGCAACGTGGCACCATCCTCATCTGCCCTTAATGTGGAAATCCATGAGGAGAACAGCCGGAAATACAATGCCTATTCACCGACAGAGCAGGGAAAAATAACCTTCAGGACAGTCACCATCTACGACGGTGATTCCATGAAAATGGAAGGAGCCGGTCTCATTCTCATGGTGAGGATGGTGGGAATTGATGCACCTGAATCAGGACGCAAGGGAGTTCCAGGGCAGCCCTTCAGCAGACGGGCCAAGGAGACCTTGATCCGTATGATCCAGGACAGGGACCTTCGTCTCAAAAGCTATGGCACCGGGGGGTATAACCGTGTTCTTGCTGAAATTTTCACCGAGGACGGTACCAATGTCAATCTTGAGATGGTACGCCGGGGCATGGCCGAAGTTTACAGAGGATCTCCACCGAAAAATTTTGATATTACTCCCTACAACAGGGCCGAAGATTATGCAAAAAAGATGGGAATGGGGTTATGGTCCCTGGGTTCTGCCCGCCAAAGCCCCAGGGAGTGGAGAAGGGCCAATCCACGATAAGACGCAGGGGGGGCAGCCGCAGGGGACTGCCGCAGGGGGCAGCCGCAGGGGGGCAGCCGCAGGGGGCAGCCGCAAGGGACTGCCGCAGGGGGCAGCCGCAAGGGACTGCCCCTACAGTATGGTTGCCAATTTGATTATCTGGAAAACTATATTTACGGCTTCCTTAACAAAAAAACATCTCCCGGGCATTCATATCTTTACAAAAATCCGTAAAGATGATTTTGTGTATATCTCAAGAATTCAACCCG
>JADGBO010000213.1 GCA_015231465.1 Desulfamplus sp. | reverse complement strand
GGAAAAAGATGCTTCGGGAAAAGATGCTTCGGGAAAAGATGCTTCGGGAAAAGATGTATGGGAAAAAGATACTCTCTCCGGATCGAAAATCGATTTATCGGTTGACCTGGCTGCCCTCCATGCCATGATGGATGATCTGGCCGAACTCCTGGAAGATGCCAACCCCAGGGCAGAAGAAGTGGCCCAGGCCTTGCTGAACCGGCTTGATGGGCAATATTCGGATATAACGGGCGGCCTGCTGCAGGAGATCCAGGACTTTCAATTTGAAGAAGCTGTGCATATAATAGCGGAACTGGCAGGTCGGCTTGGATCATGGGAGGTAAAATGACGGAACAGAAATCACGCATCCTGATAGTGGACGACGAGCGACCCAACATCCAGGTTCTAAACGCTATCCTCCAGGAGAACTACGAAATCAGCGTTGCCCTGAACGGCCAACAGGCATTGAAACGGGCCCTTGGCGGGAAAAAGCCCGATCTGGTACTTCTGGACATCCAGATGCCGGACATGGACGGGTTCCAGGTCTGCCAAATGTTGCAGGAACACCCGGAAACCAGGGATATTCCGGTGATCTTCATCACAGCCAAATCCAACGAAAAGGACGAGGAGAGAGGTCTGGCAGCAGGTGCAGTGGATTATATCACTAAACCCTTTGGTCCGGTCGTGGTTATGGCCCGGATCCGGGTCCACCTGGAGCTGAAGCGCAAAAGGGACATTCTCCGAAACCTCTCCAACAAGGACGGCCTGACCTCCATCGCCAACCGCCGCCGTTTTGAGGAGTTTCTTGAATTCGAGTGGCAGCGTGCCGTCCGCAAAGGCGAACCCCTCTCCCTGATCATGGCGGATATTGACCATTTCAAACTGTACAACGACCATTACGGACATGGTGCCGGGGATGACTGTCTGCGGGAAGTGGCAAGAAGCCTGAGCAGTGTGGTTTCCCGGCAGACCGATCTGGTAGCCAGGTATGGCGGTGAGGAGTTCATCTGCCTGCTCACCGGCACGGACCGGGACGGAGCCCTGGAAGTGGCCCAAAAGATGCGGGAAACCGTGGAAGCCCTGGGCATACCCCACGCCTTCAGCCCCGTGGCCAGGACCGTCACCCTTAGCCTGGGTGCGACTTCCCTGGTTCCCCAACGGGATGGTAAGACTGCCCAGGAACTTTTTCTAACAGCGGACAAGGCCCTGTACCAGGCCAAAAGCACCGGCAGAAACAAGGTTGCCATGCTGGACGGACTCGATGGTGGAACCGGCGGCCGCTCCGCTACTCTAAAACCTGTCCAGGAAAAACAGAAAATCCTGATTGTTGATGACGAGCAGATAAATATCAACGTACTAAGGGCCATCTTCCAGGACACCTACCAGACCGTGGGCACAACATCTGGAAACCAGGCCCTGGAACTTGCCAGGAAAGAACCCAGGCCGGACATAATTCTTCTGGACATCCAGATGCCGGACATGGACGGTTACCAGGTCTGTGAGGCCCTCAAGGATGACCCGGGAACCAGGGATATTCCCATCCTGTTCATAACCGTCATGTCAAAAGAGACCGATGAGGCCAGGGGGCTTAGGCTGGGTGCCGTGGACTACATCCCCAAACCCTTTGACCCTTCCGTTGTCCACGCCCGGGTGAACACCCACCTGACCCTGCGCCGTACCATGACCCATCTGGCCCGGCGTAACACGATCCTTGAAGATGCCCTGAACATGAGGGAAAGCGTGGAACGCATTGTAAGAAACGACCTCAAGCAGCCCCTGATGGATATCCTGCACAGCACAGATCAATTGCTTGGGGCCCCGGACCTCCCGACATCCCTCAAATCACCTATCCTTGACATCCAACGCTCCAGCTTTGAACTGATGGAAATGATCGCGGCATCCATTGATCTGTGGAAACTGGAACGGGGTGTCTATGGGTTTGAGCCCCGCCCGGTGAACATTACCCGCATCATCCAGATCGTGGACAAGGCCCTGGAACCCCTGAAAACAAGGAAGGACAAGGCCATCCACATGCAATCAGGCCATGACCCCCATACCTGTCAGGATATGACCCAGCACACCTGTCCGGTCATGGTCCAGGGTGATGATCTGCTTTGTTACTCCATGCTCTTCCATCTGATTAAAAATGCCCTGGAAGCAGACCCGCCGGGCCGGCCGGTAAGTGTAATCCTGGAAAGTATCCCTGAACAAGGTAAGGAGGAAGCCCCAAAACAAGGCATGGAAAAAGTTCCACAACAAGGCCTGGAAAAAGTTCTGCAACAAGGCCTGGAAAAAGTTCCACAACAAGGCTTGGAAAAAGTTCCACATCAATGCCTGGAACAAGATACCGGCCAGGAATCCCAATTGCACCGGGAAGGCCCCCCACGAACCCGTTTGTCCATAACCAACTTCGGTGTCGTTCCCCTGGAAATCCGCACCCGGTTCATGGAAAAGGGTGCCACCTGGGGCAAACCCCAGGGCAAGGGCCTGGGGGCCTACTCGGCCCGCCTCATCGCGGAAACCATGGGCACAACCCTCCACGTCCATATTGATGATGAAACACAGCAGACCCAAATCGTGCTGGAGTGGAGTGCATAGATCGTTAATATGGCTTTATCATATCCGGCAATTCAATGACGGGTTCATCTGATTCATAGGTGAAAAGGGATGCCTTGACTTATTTACTCATTTACCATAATTATGAGTATGTGAATTACCCCTGCCCTAAGAGGGATAGGGGTTGTACGCCATTTTTATGAAGGATGCTAAAAAAAACATGGAAACCTACCACCGGATAACCCCCAAAAGCGAGATTGACCAGAGGGTGTTGAGTTTTCAGAAGAGACTCTCACAACAGGATATTGATGGGGCACTGATCCTCCAGAAGACCGATTTTTTCTATTTCACAGGCACCTTCCAGCAGGGATGGCTCTATATTCCGGCAACGGGGGGGCCTTTATTGATGATTTTTAAAGATTTTGAAAGGGCCCGGGCAGAATCCCCCATGGATGAAATCATATCCGTTTCCGGTGCCGGAAAAGTTCCGGAGGCTTTGACGGATATGGGTTATCCTGTGCCCAAAAAGTTGGGTATGGAACTTGATGTGCTGCCGGTCAATCTATATTTTCAGTACAAAAAAATTTTCAAACTGGCTGAAATATCCGATATTTCAACTGATATTCGGATGCTAAGGGCTGTGAAGTCGGATCATGAGCTTGCCTGTATAGGGGAAGCTGCAAAGATGTCCGATCTCGTGGCCGCAAAGGCCATGGAGCTGATCAGACCGGGAAAGAGCGAAGTCACCCTGGCAGGGGAGCTGGAAGCCTATGCCAGAAGCCTTGGGCACCAGGGCAATGTCAGGATGCGGCTTTGGGGGGCCGAGCTGTTCTACGGCCATATTCTGTCCGGCAAATCGGCTGCGGTTCCGAGCTATCTGGCATCCCCCACCGGGGGTTACGGCACCAGTCCTGCAACGGCCCAGGGGGCCGGTTTTAAAGAGCTTCAGCCCAATGAACCCATTCTTGTGGATTATGTCGCTGCCTTGAACGGTTATCTGTCGGATCATGCAAGGATTTTTTCCATAGGCAGTCTGTCCCAGGATCTGATGGATGCCCACCATGCCATGCTTGACGTACAGGAGATGGCAAAGGAGATTGGCAGACCCGGAATGGTCTGCGAGGAACTCTATAACAGGATGGTTGAACAGGCATCCATGGCAGGCTATGGAGAGTGGTTCATGGGTGCAACCGATAGAAGGATTCGTTTCACCGGCCATGGAATCGGCCTGGAACTTGATGAGTTCCCCTTCATTGCCAAGGGGCAGAAGCTTGTTCTGGAAGAAGGGATGGTCATCGCCCTGGAGCCTAAGTTAATAATTCCAGGAAAAGGGGTCGTGGGGATCGAGAACAGTTTTGTGGTGACAAAAGATGGACTGGCTGCCCTTGGTAAATTCCCCGATGGCGTATCACAATGTTGAATACTGATCAGGGCATATTATAGGGGCAGCCCCAGGGGACTGCCCCTGCTGTATGTTCAGCAAATCCATTCTAAGGGGCAGCCGCAAGGGGCAGCCGCAAGGGGCAGCCGCAAGGGGCAGCCGCAAGGGGCAGCCGCAAGGGACTGCCCCTACAGTATGATAACCAATTTAATTAACTGAAAAGCTATAATATGACAGTGCCGGTAATAATGGATCGTCTCTTTGAAAACAGAGATCTCTCCAAAGAAGAGGAGGAGAGGATAGCCGGAATAATCAGCAATAACCGAGCCGATTTTATGGATGCCCTGATCTCTTCCGGTCTTGTGGATGAGATGGAGCTGCTCTCTTCCATGGCCCGGGTATTTGCCATGCCCCTTGTTGATAGACTCGATCATCCATCTTCCGTGCTGTTGAATATTTTGAATGGCAAAAGATTTACCCAATCGGTATCCAGCCATTTTTTGAAAAAAGTGTGCATGGTTCCGGTATCACTTGGTCCGGTATCACTTGGTAATTATCAGGTCGGCATTGCCATGCACAATCCCTTGGAGTTCCCATGTGCCGATGATCTGTGCAGGATTCTCGGCATCTCTTTGGCTGCTTCGGAAGCGGATCAGGGAGGCTCACATATTTTCCGTCTGGCTCCCAAGTCAGCCATTCTTTCCGCCATCAACCACATCTACAGCGAGATCAGCGACACCACCCAACGGCTGGTTGAAAACATGGAGGAGACAGGCTCTTCAATCATAAAGGAGATTGAAGAGACCTCGGATATACTTGATGACACCAGCGATGCCCCTGTGATCCGCCTTGTGAACCACATGATCTCCCAGTCCGCCAAGGCCAGGGCCAGTGACATTCACATTGAGCCCTTCCAGGACACCATCAAAATACGATATAGAATTGACGGAATTCTCTACGATCTTCTGGAGCCTCCAAAATGGATTCAGTCCGCCCTTGTCTCCAGAATAAAGGTTATGGCCGATATGAACATTGCCGAGAGACGGGTTCCCCAGGATGGCCGATTCGAGGTCCGGGCCGGGGATAACAGGATAGATATCCGGGTCTCCACCGTACCTACATCTTTTGGGGAACGTCTTGTGATGAGGCTTTTGAATAAATCGGGAACCCTTCTGGAACTTTCGGCATCGGGCATATCTCCCGGGGATTTTGCGGTTTTCAGCCGCCTCATAAAGCTCAACAACGGCATTGTACTCGTTACCGGCCCCACGGGAAGCGGAAAGACGACAACCCTTTATGCTGCCCTTTCATCCATCAATTCACCGGACAAAAATATCATAACCATTGAGGATCCCGTGGAGTACAACCTAAAGGGGATCGGCCAGATCCAGGTCAACAGAAAAACAGGCATGACCTTTGCCAAGGGCCTTCGCTCCATAGTGCGCCAGGATCCGGATGTCATTCTCGTGGGAGAGATACGGGATCTGGAGACCGCCGAGATCGCCATACAGTCCGCCCTTACAGGCCATCTGGTCTTTTCCACCCTGCACACCAATGATGCCCCAGGTGCACTTACCCGCCTGGTGGATCTGGGGGTGGAACCATATTTAATAACCTCATCCCTGAAGGCTGTGGCGGCCCAGCGCCTTGTGAGGGTTCTTTGCAGCCACTGTAAAGAGAAATATCAGCCCGATGCCGGGGAGAAGACCATTCTTGGTATCCATGAAAAAATTTGGATATTCAGACCCCGGGGGTGTCCCCGCTGTTTCGACACCGGTTATGCCGGACGAACTGCAATTTTTGAAATAATGGAGATAACGGAACCAATAAAGGGTGCCATTCTTGCCACATCCGATGCCGACCGGATACGCAGGGAAGCCCTGGAACAGGGCATGACAACCCTTCGCATGGATGGAATATCAAAG
>JADGBO010000212.1 GCA_015231465.1 Desulfamplus sp. | reverse complement strand
AAAGGTTGGAGTTCCCTTTTCCATAAACAGCAGGGTGGAAAAGATGACCGGAAATTTTTGTCACCGTGCTGCCGATGCCAATTGTGATACGATCTGGTTCGGGATTGAAAGCGGAGATTATCAATTTAGAAAAACAATGCTGGGCAGAAAAATGACAAATGATCAAATTATTTTGGCTGCAAAAAATTGTCATGATGCCGGAATCAATCGCCTCACCTTTAACATGGTGGGAATGCCCTTTGAGAAAAAAGAGCAGATGATGCAGACCCTGCGTTTGAATGAGACCATAGCCCCGGAATTTTTTTATTTTTTTACATATATTCCGCTCAAAGGTACGAAATTGTTTGAAATTGCCCGGGAAAATGATCTTCTTATTGATGAATCAAGGCAAAAGGTCCACTATCTTGATGATTATGACCATGGATTTAGCCTTAATATCAGGGAACACCCCCAGGGTATGTCCAATAATGACTTCAATGATGTCTGTCAGACGATGAAGCGGTTTCAAGATGCCAATAATCGTCTTTCACATTAAACATTCATGGCTGGATTCCGGCCACCTCCGATCATGAAAATGATATGGGTATTTTCACGGTAAAAATCAGGAAAGGAAGAGTCAAAAATGTATTAATTAATCTGGAAAGAGCTATAGACTTCCAGAATAATATTTCAAAAAATCCATTCTTAAGGGCAGCCACAGGGGGCTGCCCCTACAGTACGATAACCAATTTAATTATCTGGAAAGCTATATAAATCGGAGAACTTATGGCCGACAAAATTTCCAAGGAAGATAATTTTTGAAGTACAATGCTGAACCACGGAGTAATCTTGAATACTAAACCACGGAGTAATTTTGAATACTGAACCACGGAAAAATCTTGGAACTCATCTGATTGATGGCTCATGCTGTTTGGTTTTAATTTTTTTCACCTTCATGCTATATAAAAGGATTTTGGACTTCTGGTGGTTAGATGATGATCCCATGATTTTAAAACATGCGGTTCAATATTCTCCCATGGACTATTTTTTCGATCCATATATCTGGAAAACTCTATCACCAGCAAATCTGACACCATGGATAACCCTCTCATATGATATAGATTGGGTTCTGTTTGGCTGGTCTCCTTACCATTTCTACCTGCACCATCTTATCTCCCTTTGTATCTCTGCCCTGGTACTTTACTCCCTTTTCCGGCTCTACTTTTCTCAAATCCACTCATTTATGGGCTCACTTATAGTTCTGTGCAGTCTTCCCTTTGCCGATATTGCCCATCATCTTTATAAACGTCACTATCTGGAAGGATTGATTTTTGCTTCTCTTACTGTGATCTTCTATGTTAAGGCTCTGGGGAGAAGAGAACCTTGGTGGCTGATTTGTGCCACGCTGTTTTATATTTTTGCCATGACGGCAAAGGAGATTTATGTTCCCATTGTTGTAATGCTTCTGTTTCTGCCGGAGGCTCCTTTAAAGGTTCGGCTCAGGTATCTGATCCCTTTAATACTTTCCGCCTTTTTTTACGTACTTTGGCGCAGGTATATGCTTGGAGTTTTTGTTGGAGGTTACGAAACCTTATCCCCCGATTTTTCAATCTTAACCATTCTGGATATTGTTCACTCGATTCTTGATGGCCTTAATTATTCTAACTGGTTCCAATATTGTGTACTCCTTATAGTAACCGGCGTGCCGTTTCTAATTGGAGGTATTGCTATCTCCCTGCCCTGGAAATTTTTCTGGATGGTCTTGATTGCCGCCGCTGTTCTTCCCGTGATTCCGGTTTTATCCATGTTCAGTCCCCACTATTTTCTAATACCCTACTGCATCGTTACTGCTCTTTTGGTTGCATTTTATAATGAAAAATTTATTATGAGCATTCCATTTTGCTCAATGCCCAAATTAATTAGTATCATTTTTTCTTTTTCTGTTTTATTTATTTTTTTTTGTATGAATTTTTTGATAGTTGTTGATGCAAAATGGAAGTCCCCTTTCATGGATCGTATCCGGGCAGAAGGAGAGTTTATGCTTGAACAGGATGGCAATGATGCATATATGTTAAAACCCCTTCTGCCATATTGGCACCATCATGGATTGGCATGGTTCCGTAACAATATTTTTGAACGATCAGGTATTAGAGGAGTTATCCAGGATGATTGCACCCCAATGTTTCCGTTTTCTGAACCAGGTGACGGATTGTATAGATTTGATGGCAGGAAAATTACTCCATTCATGGAATCCGATTCTTGTTTCATAAAAGAGGATGCCCCCCTGGATGTCATGATATCATATACGGAAAATTTCATGATTTCATGGCATCTTGGGCCATATGAATCAGGAGTCTATTACATCTATGCCATGGAGGGGGAAACCCAGATGGGAAATCCAATGGAGAGGAGTGGTGATATGAGGATATTTCTGGATCCCCAGGCAGAAAGGCTCTGGCAGGTAAAGTATCTATCCCCTGATGGCTGGGCTACCTATTCTCCTTATTTTAAAGTTGAACCCCAGGAAAATAGAAATAATTCCTCTGCTTTTAACATTATTTGGAAAAGATAAAATGAGTAACCCTCCAAAATTGGCTATTGTATCTCCCTTTTTCAATAAAGAAGATATTTTAGGGTACCTTTGCTTATGAGGATATGTTCTGATGATTTTTGACCGATTTCCCAAAGAACGGCCATTGCTGCCTCCGGCCTATCGGGAACTGTACTCCCGACACTATCGGGAAAATCGTTGCGGAACCACTCCGGCATCTTTTTTGTCCCAGCAGATGGAGTCCTGGCTGCACAGGAAGGTGGCTGCGGATGTTCGGGGTGTTTCCTGCTGCTCTACCCTGGAGATCGGGGCTGGAACCCTGAACCACCTGACCCATGAAACTACCCGGCCCTATGATATCGTGGAACCATTTGTCGATCTCTACCAGGACTCCCCCATGCGTCACAGGGTGCGGCACATCTACCAGGACTTGGATATGATACCCGGGAGTAACCGTTACCAGCGAATCCTTGCCATCGCGGTGTTCGAACACCTGATGGATCTGCCCCGGATCACGGCCAGAACCTGCCTGCTGCTGGAATCGGATGGGGTGCTGCGGGTGAGTATTCCCAATGAAGGTACCCTGTGGTGGAATCTTGCCTGCCTGCTGACCACCGGACTTGAGTTTCGGCTTCGTCATGGTTTGGATTACCGGGTACTGACCCGCTACGAACACCTGAATACTGCGGACGAGATCGAAGCTGTACTGACCTGGTTTTACCGCAGGGTAACCCTGAGCTGTTGCGGCATCAATCGGCACCATGCCTTTTACCGTTTTTATGCCTGCCGCAGGCCGGATATGTCTCGAGCCTTGGCATATCTGGCATCCCGGAGGGAACATGATTGATCCCCGGGTAGAATGGCAACCCATGGTCTGTCCCCTTTGCCGGGACGCGGGGGCTGTAAGGCTCATCTCCTTTGACCCGGACATCAGCACTGTGGCTGTGCCGGAGGGCACCCGTAGTCTGAACATGGTCCGTTGCCGCACCTGTTCCTTAGTCTATCTTGATTCCGCTCCCACGCCGGATACCATGGCCTGGTTCTATAAATCTGAAGCCTATTTCGGTCAGGACGCGGCTACTGGATACACAGATTATGATATCCAGAAAGATACACTGGGTTTGACTTTTGCTCGTTTCCTGGGAACACTGCACCAACGGACAGGGTGTGCCGGGTCCCTGGCTGATATCGGCTGCGGCAGCGGCTTGCTGCTGGATCAGGCCAGGCCCTGGTTTTCCCTGCGGGTTGGATCGGACATGGGTGCCCGGGCAGCAAGTCTCTCCACCGGGGTGTGTGACTGTGCGGTCACGGGGGGCCCCCGGGAGATTCTTTCGGCCGGGTACAAAGAATTTGATGTGGTCACTGCGGTGGCGGTGCTGGAACATGTCTATGATCCGCTGCTCTTTATTCAGGAGTGTGCGTCACTGGTGAAGCCAGGGGGATATATGGCCGTGGTGGTGCCGGATTTTGGCGGGCTATGGCGTAAAGCCATGGGCCGCCACTGGGCATCCTTCAAGATACCGGAACATCTGACCTGCTGGGAACGGCTCACCCTGACTCATCTCGGAGACAGGGCAGGGATAAATACCTTGGGATTTTTTTCCTATGACCATTGTTTTCCGCTCTCTGTGATCCTGGACCGGCTTGGGATTAAGATATCCGGTCAGGGTAAGGTCGGTGGCTACAGGGTTTGGTTGCCCCGGGTGATGATGACGGTTATTTATTCACGGCCGGGTCCGGCACAGGAGGAAACATGATTCCGGAATTGTCGGTGGTGGTGCCGGTGTTCAATGAAGCCCGGGGGCTGCCGGATATGATCCGGGAGCTGACACAAATAGCCAAAGGACTGGCAGTGTCCTTTGAGATTGTTCTGGTGGATGACGGATCCAGGGACGAAACCTGGCAGGTGATTCAGTTCCTTTCCTCCAGCTATCCGGAACTGATGCCCGTGCGGCTGATTCGGAATTTTGGTAAAGAAGCGGCTTTGACTGCGGGATTGAAAGCCAGCCGGGGCAAGGCAGTAGTGGTCATGGATGCGGATTTGCAGCACCCTCCGTCCCTGATACCGGAAATGTACAGATTATGGAAAACCGGTGTAGCCCAGGTGGTCAACGGAGTCAAGGCCCGGCGACAGGAAGAGGGAAAAATCCACCGAGCCGCCGCCGCAGGATTTTATCTCATGATGAATCTCATGAGCGGCGTTGACCTTAAAAACCATACTGATTTCAAGTTGATGGACCGGCAGGTGGTGGATGCATATCTGGCCATTCCGGAAAACCGTCGTTTTTTCAGGGGCTTGATTCCATGGCTGGGTTTTTTATCCCGGGACCTGCATTTTGTACCCAATAACCGGGAAACAGGTACCAGCCGATGGTCTGTTCCCGGCCTGGCCCGCATGGGCATTATGGCCATATGTTCGTTTTCATCATTGCCCCTGCAGGCGGTGACTCTGCTGGGAATCTTTTTTCTGCTGGCAAGCTTGGTAATGGGGATTCACACCCTGGTACTAAAGTTTACGGGCCAGGCGGTGGAAGGATTTGCCACAGTGATCCTGTTGCTGCTTTTCATGGGTAGTGTACTCATGTTCAGTCTTGGCATCATCGGCCAGTATATTGCCATGATTTACCATGAGGTCAAGCGTCGCCCCATGTATCTGGTCTCATCCCGGGACGATAAATCCCCCACACCTACAGGGGCTAAAAATCATTCAATAAGGTAGTAATGTATTCTTTTGTGGGCATCTTTCATTTGTAGGTTTACACTTTTTTGAACCATCTCGTGAGTGATAACTTATCATTTTTTATACCACATATGCCTTCATCAACACCTGCCTGATCGCATATTTAGTGTTTGACAAGAGAACTTACCACTCTTGAGAACCATTATTTTCATGATTAAGGGATTACCTTGATTCTTAATCGTGTTAATCCTTTAATCATGGTTCAGAATTCAGCATTTTCAAGGTTTTTTTTTGAATATCCATTTTTTTAGCCAACAAAATCAAATAGTTAACCCTATTTTCACAAAAGAGTGTCAGGAATCGGTCATAGTATAGCTTTCCAGATAATTAAATTGGTTATAGTAATGTAGGGGCAGCCCCCTGTGGCTGCCCTCAAAAAAGGATTTGATAAAATATTTTTCTGGAAGTCTATAATTTAATTGCAGCCAAAGTTGCTTAATTTTTTATTGCAGTGGAAATACCAGTTCCGGTTTCCGCGTTATACTTTTGTTCCATGGCCGCTGCTTTCCCGGGGGAGATATTCAGAATATGGGTGTTTCAGCCATCATAGTCAATTACCACAACGCTTCTTATCTGCCCGGACTCCTTGGTGATCTCCATGGGTGTGATCTGGTTGAGGAGATTTTCATCGTGGATAACAGCGGTGATATTG
>JADGBO010000211.1 GCA_015231465.1 Desulfamplus sp. | reverse complement strand
AGACCGGAAAGATTGACAGTACATCAATCTCGTTGAACGATATCGTGTCTGAACTTCTTTCCATCTCCCGGGAGACACTGGAGCAGTCAACATCGGTTGCATCTTCGGCGGAAGAGATGAGCCTAAATATGGCCGATGTGGCAGCGTCTATGGATGAATCTTCCTCTAATGCCCAGATTGCGGCCGCTGCATCAGAGGAGATGCATACAACCATCGGTAGCATTGCGGAAAATACCCGGGAAGCCGGCAATATATCCCGCAGGGCCATGGATAATATCAGGGAAGCCCATGAAAGAATGAACCGTTTTTCCATGGCTTCGGAAGCCATTGAAAAAACAGTCGATACTATCAGCGATATTTCGGCCATGACAAATCTCTTGGCTCTAAACGCCACCATTGAGGCATCCAGGGCCGGAAAAGCAGGCAAGGGATTTGCCGTTGTTGCCAACGAGATCAAAGAGCTGGCAAAGCAGACTGCAAATGCCACGGTTGAGATTAAAGAGCAGATTGCAACCGTTCAGAAAACTTCCTCCCAGACCAGGGATGATATTGTCAATGTCTCCAGGATTATCGAGAATTTAGAGGTCATTGTTGAAACCATTGCAACTGCTGCAGAAGAACAGACTTTGGCTGCCCTTGAAATATCAAGGAGTATTGAACAGCTTGCCCTTGTAATAACAGAGGTGAACAGTGCAGTTGGCAGGAGTTCCCAAGCCTCAGCCAGAATATCCAATGACATCTTCAATGTCAATGCCGCATCAGGCAACCTTTCTCGAAGCAGCCATGAACTGAATGTCCAGGGACAGGAGTTGAAACAGATGTCTATGCAGTTGAAGGAGATTGTCGAAAAATTCATAATCGCCTGACCCACCTTATATTTTTCCAGAAATTAGATAATGCCTTGCAGGGTTAATATAATTCTGATAACTGTTCCGCGAGGAGCTGACAGCAGTAGTCTTGACAGCAGTAGTCTTGAATGACGACTTCCCTATGATTAACACGTTGATGAACAACGCTTACATAGGCTTATCTTAGAAATTAAGACTCTTGGCAGGGAACAGTTTAAGGAATAAATTTATGGAAAAAGTAAAGACAAGGGTTATAAACGGCAAGGAAACCACCACAAGGGGGTTTGAAAATCTATACCCCTTTGAATCCCATTTTTTGAACATAGACGGCCACGAGATGCACTATATAGATGAGGGAAGGGGCAGACCTGTACTCATGCTCCATGGCAACCCCACATGGTCTTTCTATTTTCGTCATCTCGTGAACGGCCTCTCCGGGGAGTTTCGAACCATAGTGCCTGATCATATAGGGTGCGGCTTCTCTGATAAACCTGGGATACGAAGTTACGACTACACCCTGAAGAACAGGGTTAACGACATAGAAGTGTTGGTCAACCACCTCAACATCAATCCCAATGAAAAAATATCACTGGTACTCCACGACTGGGGAGGGATGATAGGATTTGCCTGGGCATTACGAAATATGGATCGTGTGGACAAGATCGTCATTACCAATACCGCGGGCTTCTTTCTTCCCAAGGATACAAAACTGCCTGTACGTCTCTCGCTAATAAAATATTTCAGGATGTTTGCCATACCTGCGGTTCTCGGTTTCAACATCTTTTCCCGGGCAGCCCTTTACATGGCTCCTTACAGAAGTTTGTCCAAGGCCGTCAAACAAGGGCTTATCGCCCCTTACAACTCCTGGAAGAACAGAATCGCCCTTCTCCGTTTTGTCCAGGATATTCCCGTCACCCCCAACGACCGAAGCCACAGGCTTGTAAAGCATGTGGATGACAATCTTCATTTGTTTAATGAAAAGGAGATGCTGATCCTGTGGGGCATGCACGATTTTGTCTTCAACCTCTCGTTTTTTGAGGAGTGGAAAAGGAGATTTCCCAGGGTACCCATGAGGCTTTTTGAAACGGCAGGCCACTATCTTTTTGAAGACAAGCCCCGGGAGACGACATTGCTTATCCGGGAATTTCTGGGATCATGATTTTGAATTGAAAAAACAGTTCACAGATAAATTATATAGGTTTCCAGATAATGAAATTGCCAACCGTACTGTAGGGGCAGCCCCCTGTGGCTGCCCTTGGGAATGATGGATATGCTCAAAGATTTTTCTGAAAGTCTATAATTATGGGTACGAAAAAAAAAATAATGCTGGTTGAAGATCATCCCATATTCAGGCTTGGCCTCTCTGCCCTCATCGACCAGGAGGATGATCTGGCGGCCTGCGGAAAATCCAAGGATGTGGAACCGGCCATAAAAGAGATGGAGGAGCTTCAGCCCGATTTGGTCATTGTGGATATAAGCCTTAAAAACTCCGATGGAATTGATTTGGTCAAATACATAAAAAAGGGGAACAGAGATATTCCGGTTCTGGTTCTCTCCATGCACGATGAGTATCTTTATGCCCAAAGGTCCCTCCATGCAGGGGCAAGGGGCTATATAATGAAGGAAGAGGCTATGGAGTCTGTTGTTTCTGCCATCCACTGCGTCCTTGAGGGTAAAATTTATCTCAATGATGCGGTAAAGGAGCATATTCTTTCAAATATTTCAGATACTTCAAGTGTCCAGGCCAGATCTCCCCTGGATCGACTCACGGATCGTGAACTCCAGGTTTTCAAGATGATCGGCAAGGGTTTCAGCTCCAGGGAGATAGCAGGAAAGCTCTTTTTGAGCATAAAGACCATCGGCACATATCGGGAGAGAATAAAAGAGAAACTCGGCCTTAAAAATGCAAGCGAACTCACCCGATGCGCTGTTCATTTCGAAAAAAAAGGCCGGGAAGCCTGGGAACCAAAATTTGCCAAAACAGCGTAGGAGATGCAATACGTGAAAGTAATCATTGTAGGTGCAGGGGAGGTGGGTTATCACATTGCCGGCCGCCTGTCGTCGGAAAAAAAAGAGGTCGTGGTCATCGACAGGAACCCCGAGGCATTGAGGCGGGTTTCCGAAAATCTGGATGTTCAGGTGATAAATGCCTCGGGAAGTTCTCCTGCCGTACTTGATGGGGCCGGCATCAGATCGGCTGAAATTCTTCTTGCGGTGACAGACAGCGATGAATCCAATCTTGTGGCATGTCTTGCTGCCAACTTGCTCTCCCCTGCCACAAAGAAGCTTGCCAGGATCAGAAGTGCCGATTATGATGATTATCATGATATGTTCAAAAATGAAGCCCCTTATATTGATACGGTTATAAATCCTGAAATCGAGGTGGTAAAAACCATCCAACGTCTTATGCAGGTGCCATGTGCCGTTGACATGGGAGAGCTTGCCCGGGGAAGGGTGATATTTGTGGGACTGGTGCTGGAAAGAACATCTCCCATGGCAGGTGTTAAACTCCTGGATTTTGGTGCCATGTTCGGTCAGTCAAGGCCCCTGATTGCAGCGATTCTGAGAAGAGAAAAGCTTATCGTTCCCCGGGGGAATCATACATTGGAGCCTGGGGACCTTATCTATTTCATATGTGAGCGGGATCGTCTGGAAGAGACCCTCAGGTTGTTTGACAAGGATGTCAAACCGGTCAAACGGGTCATTATCGTGGGAGGGGGTAGAATCGGCCACCGCCTGGCCCGAACCCTGGAGGGTCAGGCCGTTCATACCAAGATCATTGAGTCTGACATGGAGCGATGCCGATTTCTTGCCCGGCGGATGGACAAGACCGTGGTACTTCACGGAGACGGTTCGGATCAAAAACTTCTGATTGAAGAAAATATAGCTGATACGGATCTGCTGGTTGCCCTTACCAATGATGAGGAGACAAATATTCTTGTATCCCTGCTGGCCAAGAATCTCGGGGTGCATTCAACCATAACCAAGGTCAGCAAATTCAGTTACTTTCCCCTCATGTCCACCATAGGTTTAAAAAAAGTGGTCAGTCCCAGACTGTCAGCCATAAGCACGATACTCCACGATGTTAGAAAGGGAAAGGTTCTCACCGCCGTATCCCTGCTGCGGGAAGAGGCAGAGATGATAGAGGCGGTAGCCCTTGAGACCTCAGCTATTACGGGAAAACCTCTTAAAAAGATATCATTTCCCAAGGGAGCTATTCTTGTTTGCATCATGCGGGATGATATTATAATGATCCCGTCTGGAGAGAGTGTTGTGGAGCATGGAGACAAGATAATAATATTTGCAAGGAGAGAGGCTGTTTCCAAACTTGAAAAGATGCTTACGGTAAAACTGGAGTTATTTTAAATCATGAGATGTCGTCATCTTTCTAAGATTATCGGTATCCTGATAATCTTTCTCGGCTTTGCAATGATTTTTCCTATTCTCTGTTCCCTTGTCTATAAGGACGGCTCCCTTTTATCCCTCCTGATTTCCATGGGAATCACAGTGGTTTCCGGTGCTGTTTTATACATTGCACCAGGAGAGGCTTCAATTGATTACATAAGCCAGAAGGAAGGAATGGCCATTGTGGCTGTGAGCTGGACATGCATTGGTTTTTTCGGGGCACTTCCATTCTATCTCGGAGGAGCTTGTCCGGCTTTTGTGGATGCTTTTTTTGAGTCCGTGTCCGGTTTTACAACCACAGGCTCATCCATAATGACTGATATTGAAGGAATAACCAAAAGTATTCTTTTGTGGCGGAGCCTCATACAGTGGCTGGGCGGAATGGGTATTATTGTTTTATCCCTTGCAATTCTCCCTTTTCTTGGTGTGGGGGGAATGCAGCTTTTCAAGGCAGAGGTGCCAAGTCCTGTGCCGGACAAACTTAGCCCGAGACTCACCGATTCCGCAAAAATTCTATGGCTTGTCTATATATCCATCTCCATGGCCGAGGTGCTGTTGCTTCTCTTTGGCGGGATGGACCTCTATGATTCCATCTGTCATACATTGACCACAATGCCCACAGGAGGCTTTTCCACAAAAAACAGTTCCATAGCCCATTATGACAGTGCTTACATAGATTATGTCATTTTGATTTTCATGGTCCTTGCCGGTATCAATTTTTCATTGCACTACCAGATGCTCAGGGGCAAAACTTTGATTTTCTGGAGAGATTCGGAATGCCGCTTCTTTCTTTTACTTTGTATCGGTCTTACACTTGCAGTTTCCTTTGATATTTACGGCACGGTTTACGATACCCTTGGAGAGGCTTTTCGCTATGCCTCATTTCAGGTTGTATCTATTATCACAACAACCGGTTATGGAACCAGTGATTATGAGCAATGGCCTGGGTTCAGTCAGGTTATTATCTTTCTCTGCATGTTCATCGGAGCATCTGCCGGTTCCACCGGAGGAGGAATGAAATGTGTCAGAATAATGGTGGCATTTAAATATTGTTCCAGGGAAGTGTTTACCCTGATTCACCCCAGCAGCGTATCCCAGGTGAAGATGAATGGAAATGTCGTGCCCGGCCATGTTCTCCGGAGTATCATGGGCTTTCTGACCCTTTACGTCGCCATTTTTGTGATATGCAGCATGGCGGTGGCTGCCATGGGCCTTGACATGGTTACAGCCTTCACTTCAGTGGCTTCCTGCCTGGGCAACATAGGCCCTGGTTTTGGAGATGTGGGTCCTACGGAGAACTTTGCTTCAATTCCTTACGGTGCAAAATGGCTTCTTTCATGGTGTATGCTCCTGGGCAGACTTGAAATTTACACTGTTATAATACTCCTTGCACCGGAGTTCTGGAAAAAATAGAATATAGACTTCCAGAATAACATTTCAGCAAATCAATTCTTAAGGGCAGCTCAAGGCACTCCCCCTACAGTATGCAAAGGATAATAACGTCAACTACCCCTACGGCACTTCGTAACGTCAACTACCCCTACGGCACTTCGTGACCGTAGGGGTTTCCTTGAGGAGGTATTTATGAAAAATATATTACGAAAACAGATATTGGTCACCGGAGGGGCAGGATTCATCGGCTCCCATCTGTGCGAACGTCTGCTGGCCGACGGCCATGATGTCATCTGTCTGGA
>JADGBO010000210.1 GCA_015231465.1 Desulfamplus sp. | reverse complement strand
CCCGGGACTTTCATTCTTCGATTGTGGCGGTAGTGCCGTCATGGTGGTTTATATGAAAGTCGTCCGTAGGGGCGATTCATGAATCGCCCCTACTTTCATTTTTCGTTGTGCCCGCCAGGGCATGGGGGTTATATGAAAGTCCCCATATTTTAAGTAAGGGCGTATTGCAATACGCCCCTACTTCGATTGTGGCGGTGGGCCGCCATATCCGTTATAAAATTTTTTATAGTTTTTTTTAGGAATGAGTTTGAGATAACTTAACATACCCATTCTTTCCGCGGCAAGCCTGAGAAAGGGGGCCGGAGGTGAGATAAATGGGCAGACTATTTAAAACCAATTCCTTTTTTGATTCAAATAAAGAGAACTGAACAGGTGAAATTTGAGATTTCACCATTTGATAATATTCTTGAACTATCTCTATTCCAATAGAATTTCTAAGCATTCTATTGGCAACGATGTTGGTTGTTCCGGAACCCATAAAGGGATCCAGTACCGTATCTCCAACTTGTGTAAATAGTTTTATAAACCACTCAGGCAAACCTTCCGGAAAGGTTGCACTATGATTTTTATTGTTGCACTCCGTGGCCAGGTGGAGAACATTTGTTGGATATGCTTTATCTCTTGTTAGCCAGTTAGATATGTTTTTACCGAATCCGCTTCCAACTTTTGATTCATCCCTTGTCTGGTCTGTCTTGCTGAGGTTTTTCAATCTTGTTTTTGCCCACTCTCCCATGGGTACCAATACTTCTTCCTGGTACATGTTGAATTTTCTATGTTTATTAAACTGCAGCAGTCGTTCCCAGGCATCCCTGAACCTGTTGGGCCATTTGCCGGGGTAGCAGTTTTTTTTGTGCCAGATAAACTCTTCCGTCCACAGCCATCCCTGCTTTCTCATAGCAAGGATCAATTCCATGACATAGGTACTTCTCTCACCGTTTACAACTTTCTCTTTTATATTAAGCACAAAGGTTCCTGTTGGTTTAAGCACCCTCAACATCTGTTCCGTTTTGGGCAGAAACCACTCCACGTAGTCATCCGGATGAATACCTCCATAGGTTTTTTTTCTCTGATCAGCATACGGAGGAGAAGTAAAAATCAAATCCACAGAATTGTCATGGATTCTTTTCAGTTCATCTTCACAATCTCCAATATATAAATCGTGTGTTATTTCCATTTTTTATCTGATCTCGTTGATTGTTTTTGCAATAATTACCAGCCCCAATTGAAAAGCAGAAGCTGAAACATACTGTGTTTGCTATATAATGTGGTCTATGAACGAGTCTGAAATAACTTGTCCTGGAGTATCTAAAAACCAATTTGATGCCCAAATCGTGATGATGTAGAGACGCAATGCATTGCGTCTCTACCGTTGATGGTCAAAAAATGGTCAATCGAAAATGTCAGATTTTGACACCCCAAACTTGTCCTCTCCATCCCCCTACTTTAATCCGACAACTGAGAACGAGCAGGGGAAGGTAAACAACCATGGCGACCATTAAAAAAACGATAAACTAACAAAGTAGTAATATCATGGCAACAAGTATTAGTGTCAAGCAAATATTAAAAGGGAAAAGTGCTTCAAAATCCGGCATGCACTCCTATGGAGAGTCGGCATATCAAAACCGTCTTTAAAGAGTCTGGGAAGAGTTCATGATCTGTGGGCATTCATCTTCTGTTAGCTTGGCAGGAATGATGGGGGAAGCTTATCGGGGAGGCGGCTCAGGATATATTTTCATGACGACTTCGGCATTTTTCCAGGCACTCCATGCATTTTCTCCAATCCTTTTTACCTGAAACGCAAAATTTTGAAAAGGAGTCAATCCAGTCACTGCCGGTTCTTGGGCAACTGTCTATAAAATCGACAAATTTTACAAACTTCTCCAAGGATTTACGGTCAACGCTGTGCTCCAGCTTGCATGCCATGGTATCAGCCCTTTCAGGCTCTATCTGTACCACCCGGGTAAGAAAGTCCTTCAAAACCATATGACTGCGGGTTATCTCCTTTGCAATACGCTTGCCTTCGTCGGTCAGGGTTATATAGCCATAAGGCTCATAGTTTATCAGACCTTTTTCAGCCAGATTTTTCAGCATGTTTGTAACAGAACCCCTCTGAATGCCCATGTTTGATGCAATATCCTTTGATCTGGCAACCCGATTGGCCTCCTGGAGCATCAGGATGGTTTCAAGATAGTCTTCAAGATTTTCCGTCAAATCAACTCTGTTTTCCATCATTAATACCTTCAGTAAAAATTAAGTAACATGTATCAAATAATTTACCCATTCCCGTACAGGCCGCCGTTGATGGTGGCCTGTAATAATTTTGCAAATGGGAATGTTATTTTGTACTCATTCCTAAGTTTAAGTTGATCCAAAACTACATGGAGATAATTATTGAGTCAACGAAAAATTTTTACTGCCCCAATTTTTACTATCCCATTAAAAATAATTCTTGACCCAATATAAAGTTTGGTGTATCAAACAAATTATTTGTGATAAGACAAAATCTATAAACCAACTTAAATATTAAGGATCAAAATCATGGGACAGATAAATTTACGCCACATGAAAGATAAACAGAGAGGCACCATTAGAATGATAAAAGCCAATGGAGAGATGGGCAGGCGACTCCGTGACATGGGACTGGTGCCTGGTACCGAAATATGCATACAGGGACGAGCCCCCCTTTACGATCCCGTATCCATCCGTTTGATGGGTTTTACCCTCACCCTCAGAAACAGTGAAGCTGATTACATTGAAGTGGAGGTGGAACAATAGGCCATGACAACATCAACCATTGCCCTTGCCGGCAACCCAAATTCGGGCAAAACCACTCTTTTTAATGCATTGACCGGTGCCCGTCAGCATGTGGGTAACTATCCAGGTGTCACTGTGGAAAAAAAGACGGGCAGAGTTTCCATTGATGATACTACATTCACAATTGTGGACCTGCCTGGAACCTATTCCCTCACAGCCTACTCACTGGAGGAGGTGGTTGCAAGGGATTTCCTCTCCATGGAAAAACCGGACATTATTGTAAACATTGTCGATGCATCCAATCTCGAAAGAAACCTCTATCTCACCCTTCAATTTATGGAGATGGGTCTTCCTGTGTGCATCGCATTAAACATGATGGATGTGGCCAAAAAAAGGGGAATATCCATTGACATAGAAAAACTATCAAGCCTCCTTGATGTGCCGGTGGTACCCACCATTGCCAGACAAGGCAAAAAGGGGACGGAAAAACTGCTGGAAATGCTCGCCTGTGAATTCAATGGAACCATTGGCAGACCATCCATTAACATCTCCTATGGGAATGATGTTGACCAGGCATTGATGAAGATTGAGACACTGGTAAAAGAGCATGGCTTCCTTACCCACATATACCCTGCCCGATGGACAGCCCTGAAACTGATTGAAAATGATGATCAGATACTCCAGCTCGTCCGGGAACACCAGGCTGAAAAGGGAACCGGAGAGACAACAACTCTTTTTATGGAAAAAGTTTTCAATGTGCTCACCGACCTTGCATCACACCTTGAACTGACCCTTCAGAGCTATCCCGAAGCCATAATTGCAGATTATCGCTACGGCTACATCCGCTCAATTCTCAAACAGGGTGTGATAACACAAAACCATGACCGGAGCAGGCTTGAGATATCCGACAGGATGGACAAAGTACTCACCCACAGGCTTCTGGGGCCCGCCATTATGGTTACCGTTATCTACCTCCTTTACCATTTTACCTTCACTTACAGCGAAGTGCCGGTGGGGTGGCTGGAATCAATCTTTGCCATGGCGGGAGGTGCGGCGGACTCCATCATGGCCGACGGACTTCTCAAATCGTTGATCATTTCAGGTATCATTGACGGCGTGGGCGGCGTGCTGGGTTTTGTCCCCCTGATTATGTTCATGTTCTTTTTCATAGCAATTCTGGAGGACTCGGGCTATCTTGCCAGAGTCGCTTTCATGCTTGACAGGGTCTTTAGAGTTTTCGGACTCCATGGAAGTTCTGTTATGCCTTTTATTGTATCCGGCGGCATTGGAGGGGGGTGTGCGGTTCCTGGCATCATGGCCACCCGAACCCTTAAATCTCGAAAGGAGCGCATGGCAACACTGCTTACCGTACCCTTCATGAACTGCGGTGCCAAACTTCCCGTCTTCATGCTGCTGATTGCTGCTTTTTTTGAGGCACACAGGGCATTGCTGATGTTTCTAATCACCATTGTATCCTGGACCGGTGCCCTGCTTGTGGCAAAGCTTTTCAGATCAACCATTGTGAGGGGGGAGGCCACGCCATTTATTATGGAGCTGCCCACTTATCGTCTTCCCACTGTAACGGGTGTGATCATACACACCTGGGAGAGAACCTGGCAGTATATAAAAAAAGCAGGTACCGTAATACTTGCTATATCAGTTATTCTCTGGGCCATGATGACATTCCCCTCTCTTCCTGAAGATCACCCAAAATACATAGGAAACAGCAATACCACCATGGATGCCAACGACGAACATGCCCAGGCCGCCCTCAGGCACTCCCTGGCCGGTAGGCTGGGCACTGCCCTGGAGGGTGTGACGGCATGGGCAGGTTTTGACTGGCGGATAAATATAGCTCTGGTGGGGGGATTTGCCGCAAAGGAAGTTGTTGTCTCCACCCTGGGCACCGCCCTCTCCCTTGGGGAGATAGGCGAGGAGGAGACCCTCTCTCTTGCCCGAACACTCTCCCAGGATCCTGGATGGAGACCTTTGACCGCAGTGAGCCTGATCCTCTTCACCATGTTTTATGCACCATGTTTTGTTTCCGTGGTCTGCCTTGCAAGGGAAGCTGGATCATGGAAATGGGGATTGTTCAGCGTTGTTTTCAATACAGGATTTGCCTTTCTAATTGCAACTGCGGTCTATCAGGCAGGATCATCAATGGGTTTTTGACAAAAGGAGCTGAATACTATGATCGATTCACTCATGGTCACAATAATTGTGGTGGCTGCAACTATATGTTGTACAGTTAATTTCAAAAAAATCGTCACAGGAGAGAAAAAATCCGGTTGTACCTCGGGAGATTGCAGGAGTTGCGGCTGCAGTTCAGGGGGAATCTCTTCAAAGGACGGCAGTATTCCCACCGAGGCTGGAAAGGGGTTCAGGCCAGGATGCACATCGTGATATCAATACAGGATTAATTGTCTTGACAAACGCAAGATGAGTGTCCTAATAAAAACGCTGAATGCTTTTACATAATAACCACCATGGCGGCTCACCGCCACAATCGAAACTGGTTCGGCATCTCCCAGCACCGGCAGACCGGCCCGTTCAAAGGCGAGGATTTTACCAACAGAACCGTCATGGACCTGCCCCGGTTCCTGGATGTCACCGGTTTCGGGAAAAAAAAGATTCCCAACCCGCTGAAAAAAGTGGATGTGGTGCCGCTCCAACCTACCGGGCGGCCCCCGG
The DNA here is from genome assembly GCA_015231465.1 of Desulfamplus sp. Taxonomy (GTDB): domain Bacteria; phylum Desulfobacterota; class Desulfobacteria; order Desulfobacterales; family Desulfobacteraceae; genus Desulfamplus. The sequence continues at coordinate 527 of JADGBO010000210.1, read as the reverse complement.
GAGCGGACAATCACCTATACAGTGCCCTTTGACCGGTGTGACCGGGAAACGGCAAAGATTAACAATTTCATTGACAAAACCGTATGTTTTGTGCACTTAATTGAATTTAATTGGCATTTCAATGTGTTTTTACAGCCAGAAAACTTTTGATGGAAACAAATTATGCTTATTGAATTCAGTGTAAAAAATTATAAATCATTGTGGAAACCGCAGGTACTCAGCATGGTGGCCGGAGGCGCGATCAAAGACCTGCAAGGTTTGAACACCTTTGAGGCCCCGATCAAAGGGGAGCTGACGCTACTCAAATCCGCTGTCATGTATGGCCCCAACGGTGCGGGAAAAAGCAATTTGATTTCCGCCCTTGATTTCATGCGGCGGTTTGTCCTGGACTCTTCCAGGCTTCACCAGGAAGGGGAAGCCATTCAAAGATACCCCTTTCGGCTCAATTCTCAGGGAATCTCGGAAGATACTGAATTTGAGATGTTTTTTATCCAGGGTGATGTGCGTTATCAATACGGGTTTGCCTG
>JADGBO010000020.1 GCA_015231465.1 Desulfamplus sp. | reverse complement strand
ACCTACATTGACAACTATTTTGCAAGATATGCCGGAGTTAAAAATTACATAAATGAGACCATTGAAAGGGCAAGGGAGACCGGTGAGGTAAGCACCCTTCTCGGGCGGAAACGCAGGTTGGAAGAGATCAACGCCGGCAATGCCAATGTTCGCGGTTTTGCAGAACGCATGGCCATCAACACACCCATCCAGGGCAGTGCCGCAGATCTGATAAAGCTTGCCATGATCCGCATGGATCAGGCATTGAAACAGGAAAAAATGGAAAGCCGCATGCTTGTGTCGGTACATGACGAGATTCTCTTTGAAGTACCGGAACATGAGCTGACCCTGCTCATGGAACTTGCCCGCAGGGTCATGGAGGGGGTATTCGAGCTGAAGGTGCCCCTTAAAGTCAACATTGAACAAGGGAACAACTGGGCAGATGCCCATTAAACTTCCAGGAACTGAGCAAAAGATAACGGTTGCCAATCTCATTATCTGGAAAACTATAGAGTCAGAATTGGGGTGTATAAAAACCAATTTGATGCACAAATCATGATTATGTAGAGACGCAATGCATTGCGTCTCTACCGTTCGGTTATGTTTGTCATTGTCAAGATTATGAAAAAATGAACAATCAAAAGTGGCAGATAGATACCACAAGTCAGAATCAAAGCATCATATCCCTGAACCTTCCGGGTTCAGGAACGGTAACTGTGATCTTTTGCTCAATTTCCGGTGACCTCACAACAATTTGGGCAGAACTTCCCGGAGAAGCTTTGGTATATCCGGCACATAGGGCCCCTGCAATTGAGATGCCTGCATTGATTTTTGCCTTTTCAATGAAAGCCCCCCAGGGTATAAGAACAAAGGGGCCCGGCAGCTCTGAATGCCCCAGGGCAATATCCCTGTCCTGCCGATACATGCTCTCAATCTTACTGTTGTCTGCCTGGTTCTTTCCCACAACAACTTTTATATCTTCATCAATTCTGAAATGCCTTCCAAATTTTAGAAGATACAGATCCCTCCTGCTGTAGAGTTTTTCCATCACAGGGGAATCTTTAATTACATTAACCTGGCCGCTCTCACACATATCCCTCCTGGATTTTTCAATCACCCCTTTCCGGTCACACTCTAACCCGGCTTTCCTCCTCCGGGTCTCCTGCATCAGGTCCATAAGCCTTCTGGAAAAACCCTTGTCTGTCAAAAGACATCCCCCGGCCGGTTCTGGATAATCTGTCACTCCAAACTCCTTTGCCATCTGAATCTGAATCTTTCTTGACCGCCCTGATATGCCGAGTAAAGCATCCCTGGTCACAATTCCTTTTTGTTCCATGGGCGTAGCAGGAAGAATTTTCGCACTTAATGGTCTGAGAATCCTCCCTTTGTAACCGGAATGTTTTTCTACGTAATTCATGGAGTTTTTATTCTGGGACATGGGGCGCTGTCCCACAACTTCCCCACTGAAGAGAAAATCATAACCTTCCTGATCCATAATCTTTCCAGCAAGTTCAAACATCAAAGAGTGGCAGTCCATGCAGGGATTCATATTTTTACCATATCCGGCATAAGGGGATTCAAGCATTGTCATGTAGCGATGGGTAATCTCTTCAACTCGCAATGGAACACCGGTCATTTTTGAGGCTTTTATGGCCGATGCCGGTGAAAAAAAGGGAGTCTTGAAGGATATCCATTGAACATCAATACCCTGTTTTTGAAGAATCAGGGCAGAGAGAATGCTGTCCAAACCTCCGGAAGAGAGACCAAGGGCTTTTACGATTTTTTTATTGTTCATAAAACCTTCTCAAGGAAACCCCTACGGTCACGAAGTGCCGTAGGGGAGGAATTGAGAGTTTTTTTATCCAATATTCTCAAAGTCGCTATAGACTTCCAGAAAAATATTTTAGTAATAGGGGTTAATTAACTTACCAAAACTCCACATCTCCAGTCATGGGGTGTTTTTGGGGGTGTGGTGAATGGGCAAGTTTATATGAAAGTCCCCGCTGTTTAAGGACTTTCATCACTTCGATTGTGGCGGTAATGCTGCCATGTTGGTTATTAAAAATCAATTTCTTAGCAAATCCATTTTTGAGGGCAGCCACAAGGGGCTGTCTCTACAGTACGATAACCAATTTAATTATCTGGAAAGCTATACCTGCTAATATGATATTGTCAGACTCGAGCTTTGGCTGTTGCATAATATACCCCTGCAAGTATAACGGTACCACCGGCCACCATTCTCACGGAAGGTATCTCCTGGAAAAACATGATGGCAAAAAGAGTTCCGTACACCGGCTCCAGACAGCTAATTACACCGGCAAGAGCAGCTTTCACCCCGGCCATGCCCTGGATGAAAAGTGTATGGGCAAGGGCTGTGAAAACCACCCCAAGAATTCCTATCATGGCCGCATCATAGAGGGTCAGCCCCAGAATATCCCGGCCCACAAAGGGAAAAAGAAGCAGACAGGCTACTCCATCCTGGTAAAATGCCACTGCAAGGGAGGAGTAACCCTGGGCAATGTATTTTCGGTTTAATATGGAGAGAAGGGCAAAGGTAAGGCCGGAAACCGTTCCCCACAGGACTCCCCGGGTCAGGTTGTTTGAGATGTCAAAATCGGGAATCACCATGACAAGACCGGCAAACACAACCATTGATACGGCAATATCCCTTAGATGGAGACGTTCATTAAAAAACAGGGGTTCAAGGAAGGTTACGAATATGGGAAAGGATGAAAAGGATATCAGCCCCACCGCCACTGTGGATATCTGTATGGAATGGAAAAATGTCACCCAATGGATTGCAAGTATTCCTCCCATCATAAAGAAAAATAGCAAATCCCGCCGGTTTCTGTATTTTACCGGTATTTTAAGGATATGCAGCACAAAAGCCAGGGAAAAAGTTGCAAAGGCTGTTCTTCCAAAGACAATGAGAGTGGCAGAAATGTCAAGGAACTTTCCAAAAAGCCCAGACATGCTGAACAGAAGTACGGCCCCATGAATAATTATGAGGCACTGAACCCTTTTATCCATATCTATAGACTTCCAGAAAAATTTTTGATTCCCAATGGCAGCCACAGGGGGCTGCCCCTGATTTTAATATCTTGTTGGTCTGAATCCTTTTATCCATATCTATTTTTTCCAGAAAGGGGACATATCCCTCAATCTCTGCACAATGGGGGGCATCTTTTCTATTATATAATCAATATCTTCCGAGCTTGTGTCCGTGGACAGGGAAAACCTTATGGTACCGTGGGCAGATTCAAAGGGCACCTTCATGGCCATGAGAACATGGGATGGATCAAGGGAGCCTGAAGTGCAGGCGGAACCGGATGATGCACATATTCCGGCCTGATCCATGAGTAGAAGAATGGACTCTCCCTCGATGGCATTAAATCCAATGCTCAAGGTATTGGGGAGCCTTCTGTCAATATCGCCGTTCACCGAGGATGCCGGAATCATGGAGAGAAGTTCCGACTGAAGACGATCCCTCAATCCCCTTATTCGGGTATCCATATCCTGCAGATGACCCAGGGCAAGTTCACAGGCCCTGCCCAGCCCTATGATGGAAGTTGTATTTTCAGTACCGCCTCTTCTTCCCTTCTCCTGGTGTCCCCCTTTCATGAAAGGGGGAAACTTTATCCCTTTTTTTACATAAAGTGCGGCAACTCCCTTGGGGGCATGGATTTTATGGCCTGACAGGGACAGCATGTCAATCCCGGGATTATTTTTCACATCCATGGGAATTTTCCCCGCTGCCTGGACCGCATCGGTGTGAAATAATATACCCTTTTCCCGGGCCTTCCGGGAGACCTCTTCGACCGGAAAGATCACACCTGTTTCGTTGTTGGCCCACATGAGTGATATTACGGCAGTGTCCCGGGACATACTCGTATGGAGCATATCCATATCCAGATTGCCTTTGGAATCCACAGGTACAAAGGTTACCCGATATCCCTTCTTCTCTTCAAGAAACCTGCACAGATTCCTCACTGCAGGATGCTCCACCGAAGATGTTACAATGTGCTTTTTATCCGGGTTCAGCTCGAGTGCCGCCATGATTGCAGCATTGTCACTTTCGGTTCCGCAACTGGTGAATACAATTTCAGAAGCATCGGCATTGATGATGCTTGCCGTTTTCTCCCGTGCTTCATCTATTTTTTTACCCACATTGCCGCCAAAGGAGTGCATACTGGAGGGATTGCCGTACTGATCACTGAAATAGGGAAGCATCTCTTCAAGAACCTCGGGCAGAACCCTTGTGGTGGCGTTGTTATCTGTATATACAATTCTCATGCTCTTTATCTCTCCAAAAAAGTCTCTTTATATAACCCCCATGCCCTGGCGGGCACAACTAAAAATTAAAGTCCCTTAGGGACGATTCGTGAATCGTGTCTACATTTTTAAGGGCAGCCGCAAGGGAGTGCCCCTACGGACGGCTTTCATATAAACCACCATGGCGGCATTCTCCGCCACAATCGAAGCATGAAAGTCCCGGGAGCCTTAAACTATGAGGACTTTCATATAACAGCCATGACCTGACGGGCACAACCAAGCATGAAAGTCCCGGAAGCCTTAAAATATGGGGACTTTCATATAAAAAAACATCTCTTTGAACTTGAATCTGCTCCTATGAGGCATTTTGTTCCAGGAGAGACTCCACAATCTCCTCAATCTTTTCAACACATTTTCCGCATCCTCCACCGGCTTTGACATAAAAAGTGACATCTTCTGCATTTTTAAGATTATTATCTTTTACCGCTTCAATGATCTCAATATCCGTCACCCCAAAGCATTCACAGACAATGTTGCCTGGTTTTGCCTGTATCTCAATGCCTTTGTAAGATCGGATCGCCTTTCGCAGGGCATCCTGTCCCATTACCGAACAGTGCATCTTCTCCCTTGGAAGACCATCAAGATAATCTGCAATATCATCATTGGTAAGCTTTTCAGCCTCCTCCAGGGTAAGTCCCTTGACCATCTCGGTGAGGGCAGATGATGATGCCACTGCACTGGCACAGCCAAAGGTCATGAAACTTGCATCAACAATGCGGCCGTTTTTATTTATTTTCAAAAAAAGCTTGAGTGCATCTCCGCAGGAGAGAGAACCAACCTCCCCAACGGCACTGGCATCAGGCATCTCTCCCACATTCCTCGGATTAAGGAAATGATCCTTGACTTTATCATTATATTCCCACATAGTTTTTACTCCTTAAATCAGCTATTGTATGTTTTATTTTGCAGACTTGATGTTCCAGTTTCGCAGGGCTGTCCATTGTCTGAAAAACTCGAACATCAAGTGTATAGACTTCCGGAAAAATATTTCAGCAAATCAATTCTTAGGGGCAGCCGCAAGGGGCTGCCCCTACAGTATGTTTGACAATTTCATTATCTGGAAAACTATATATTAAAAACAGTAACACACTAAATCATTATTGAATAATACTACACAGTGGCATTTTGTCAACGACATCCTGGATAAATATGTTACACATTTAATAAACAAGGAGGAGAATATGACTCAAATATCACCTGAAAACAGCACCATAGGATTTGTGGGTATTGGTGTCATGGGCAGGAGCATGGCAGGACATATTCTTGATGCCGGATACAGAGTTCATGTCCATACAAGAACCCCCTCCAAGGCAGAGACTATACTTGAAAAGGGTGCCTTGTGGGAAGGGGATATTGCAGAGCTTGCAAAAAAATGTCAGGTGATCATAACCATGGTGGGGTACCCCCGGGATGTGGAGCAGATATACCTTGGCAAGGACGGGATACTTGAAAACGCAAAGCCAGGCACCCTGGTAATTGATATGACCACATCTAACCCTGCCCTTGCCGGAAAAATCCATGAAAAGGCTCTCGCTGTGGGTATCAAAGCCTTGGATGCACCCGTTTCCGGCGGCGACATAGGTGCAAGGAACGGTACTCTATCCATAATGGCGGGGGGGGATGGGGAAAATTTTGACATGGCCTTGCCCCTTTTGGAACTTATGGGAAAAAACATCTGTCTCCAGGGATGTGCCGGAAGCGGCCAGCATACAAAAATGGTCAACCAGATATCCGTTGCCGCCGGCATGGTGGGCCTGTGCGAATCCCTCACCTATGCCCGGGCAGCCGGACTTGATCCTGAAACGGTTTTGAAAAACATAGGAACAGGAGCTGCCGGAAGCTGGGCCATGAACAACCTTGGCCCCAGAATCATAAAAGGAGACTTTGCTCCTGGATTTTATGTAAAGCATTTTATAAAGGATATGGGCATTGCCCTGGAGTCTGCCCGGGAGATGGGCATTGACCTTCCCGGACTTGCCCTTGCCAAATCCCTCTACGATACCCTTGCGGCTTCGGGCTTTGAAAATGAAGGAACCCAGGTACTCTATAAACTTGTGGCAAACATGGACGGCAGAAGTGGAATTTACGGAATCCCGGGCTGACGGATTAACACCCCTGGCCGGGTCCTTTGCAGAGGTTGCAGTGGCGGTTCCGGTGCATCACACCTTTACCTACAAAATACCGGATCATCTTATGGAGAGGGTTTTCCCGGGCATGAGGGTGCTGGTTCCCTTGGGCCGCCAGAGGGTTACAGGTTATGTGGTGGCCAAAAAACATGACTGCGGAGAGTACCAGGCCAGGATGATCCTGGATATCCTCGATGATCTCCCCCTTTTTCCGCCGTCCATGATCCCGTTTTTCCGATGGATTGCAGGGTACTACATACATCCCATGGGCGAGGTTATAAGAGCGGCTCTGCCCTTTGGTCTCAACAGCCGGGATGTGCGGATGCTCTCCCCGACCCGGGCCGGCATCGAAGCTTGTGACCGCACACCCTTGACCCCGCCGGAGATCAAGATCATGATGCTGTTAAAGGAGAAGGGAACGGTGGCCGCAAAAACCATAACCTCGGCCCGGGGGGGAATCGGTTCCCATGCCCTTATAAAAAAGATGGAGTCCCGGGGCCTTGTCACCATATCATCCCGGCTAAAAAAAGATTTGACCAGGATAAAAACCGAGCCCTTTGTCTCATTGGGGGCCATGTTTCTGGACAGACCCCTGGACATTCAACCGGTAAATAGTGACATTGATCCGCCGGACAGTATGAATGGCATAAACCTTCATGATCGGAGGCCGGCCACCCCGGATCATGGAAATAATGTATTCATATCCAAGGTAAAAAGAACAGACGGTCCAGGGAGTGTGGATTCTCTAAACAAACAGAATTTTTCGGAAATAATATATTCTCCGGAAAGGGTGGATGCCGTAAAGTACATGGACCCTGTCAAGTGCTTGGAAGAAAATTCCACCGTCAAGCTCTCGGCCAAACGCAGGGAAATCCTTTCCATAATCTTCCTGAGAGGGGAGATGTCCATGTCAGGCCTGAAAAAGGAGATTCCCACGGCACCGAGGCTGGTGAAGCTCATGGTGGAGGATGGTTATCTTAGGACCCGTGAAAAACAGATATTCAGGGATCCATTGGGAGACACCGTTGATCCTGACACCCCTCCTTCCCTTACCCGGGAGCAGGAGGAGGTGGTTAAAAAGGTGCAGGATAGCTTAGATGGAGGATTCCGCCGTTATCTTCTTTCCGGGGTTACCGGAAGCGGAAAAACCGAAGTCTATATGCGCCTTGTGGCGGAAGCAGCTTTAAAGGGGATGGGGGCCATTGTCCTTGTGCCTGAAATCTCCCTTATTTCACAGACAGAGAGACGATTTCGGGCCCGGTTCGGAAACACCATAGCTGTTCTTCACTCGGGACTCTCCCAGGGGGAAATCCTGGATCAATGGCATCTCATAGCATCGGGCAGACTCTCCATTGTAATAGGAGCTCGATCCGCCATATTCGCACCTGTGAACAATCCAGGCATCATCATCGTGGATGAGGAGCATGACACTTCCTACAAACAGGAGAGCGGGCTCCGCTACAATGCAAGGGACATTGCCGTTGTAAGGGCCCAGCAGCACGGAATCAGTGTCATACTGGGTTCGGCCACCCCGTCCGTCCACTCATACTTCAACGTATGCCAGGGCAAATTTACGGAGCTGACCCTTAAAAAAAGGGTCAACAAACATCCCCTTCCTAAGATAACCCTTGTGGATCTCAAAAAATACAAGGATCACAGACCCAGGGAGAAACTTATCACTCCGGAACTCTCAAAGGAGATTGCCAGGGCCCTCTCCCAGGGGGATCAGATACTGATTTTTATAAACAGACGGGGATTTGCCACATTTCCTGTGTGTGAAGGGTGCGGAGAGGCCGTCAAGTGCAGATACTGCGACATCACCATGACCCTGCACAAGGACGGCAATGATTACCGGTGTCACCTTTGCGGTTTTTCATCCCCTTCTTCCATGAGCTGTCCCTCCTGCAAATCAAAAAACATCAAACCCCTGGGATTTGGTACGGAAAAAATTGAAACCCTCCTCAAAGGCATGTTCCCCCATGCCAGAACAGCCCGCCTTGACCAGGATACAGGCAGCAAAAAAGGAGCCACGGTGCAGATTTTAAAAAAGGTCAAAAACCGCACCGTGGATATAATTGTGGGAACCCAGATGCTTGCAAAGGGGCATGATTTTCCTGGCATAACCCTTGTGGGGGTTATTTGTGCCGATCTCTCCCTCAACTTCCCGGATTTCCGTTCCGGGGAGCGGACATTCCAGCTTCTGGCCCAGGTGGCAGGCAGGGCAGGAAGGGGTGAAAAACCGGGAAGGGTTGTAATGCAGACCTACAATCCGGAACACTTCACCATTGAAGCCTCCAGAAACCAGGATTTTGTACAGTTTTACCAAAGTGAAATCCCCTTTAGAAAGGCCCTCTCATACCCCCCGTTTTCAAGGATCATCCAATTGAAAATATCGGGACTCGACCCTGAAAAGGTCAGAGATCATGCCGTCTCCCTGGGAGAGATGTTCAGGCTTTTGGTCCATCAATACAAGCAGGGACAGGCCGGTACCGGCCAAAGTCACGATATAGAGATACTCGGCCCCATTGAAGCAGGCATACCCAAAATCGCCATGCGTTACAGGTGGCAGATAATTCTTAAAAGTCCTTTGGCATCACTTTTGAATCAAATGGTAAGACAGATGATGGAGATGCAGAATAAATTCAGCACAAAAGATGTATCGGTGGCTATTGATGTGGATCCATATTTCATGATGTGATGCATTATTATATCAAATTTTTTCACCTCTTTTCTCCTTTCCTGGGCTGATTTTCCGGGTCAACTCAACGGTTTTCAACTCCTCCATAAGGGGCCTGACCATCTCCTGGTACTTGTCCTGAGGCAAGATACCCGATTTAAGAAGATTATCCAGCATATCAATTTTCCCTTTTATCGCACCTATTTCTATACCTCTTTTCTCCCCTCTTTTCTCTCCTCTTTTCTCCCCTATCATCTCACCCTGATGTATATAATGTTCTGTTATTGTTGTAGCCACATAACTCATTTTAATCTCCTCATCATTAAGATCATCAACAACGAAATGGTGGATGTGCCTTTTCATCTCTTATAATTATCGACTTTGAGCAAATAACTTGATATAATTTTTTTTTGAAGAATAAAATATCATTTCCATCTACTTAAGGAGAATAAAAATGCCCATCTATGAATATAAATGCAATAAGTGCAGTAAAGATTTTGAAGTACTGGTGCTTGGCAGTGATATACCGTCATGCCCGGAATGCCGGGGAACGGACATTGAGAAGCTCATGTCTGCCTGCGGATTTTTTTCAAAAACAACCGGCCCTGGAAACAGTGTCCAGACAAAATCATCGGCAGGGTCGGCATGTAGCGGCTGTGCTGCAACAAGCTGTGCCACCTGCGGCACCCACTGATACAGGGCAGCATCGGATATGCCAAGGAAAATACAATGACCCGAAAGATAAAAATAGGTACCCGGGGAAGCCAACTGGCCCTCTGGCAGGCTAACTGGGTGAAACAGGCTCTGGAAAAGGGTGTGCCCTGCCAGGGCCCGGCTGAACCGGGGAGATCAAAAGTCCACCCGGTAAAACGCCCTTTGATGGACACTCAACCGGTGGAAGCCGAGATCGTCATCATTAGAACCACCGGGGACCGCATCACCGACCGTCCCCTGGCCCTGGTCGGGGGAAAGGGACTCTTTGTAAAGGAGATTGAGCAGCAGCTCCTTGACGGAGATGTGGATATTGCCGTACACAGTATGAAGGATATGCCTGGAGAGCTGCCCCGGGGACTCAAAATAGGAGCTGTTCCGGCCCGGGAAAATCCCTTTGATGTTCTCATATCAAGAAATTCAGAGATGCTGGAAAATTTGCCCCCGGGTTCAAGAGTAGGAACCAGCAGCCTCAGAAGGGCCTCCCAAATAAAGCACGCCCGTCCCGACCTGGAGATACTCTCCATAAGAGGAAACCTGGATACCCGTCTTAAAAAGCTTGACAGCGGTGAATATGATGCCATCATCCTTGCAGCGGCAGGACTAATAAGGCTTGGAATGGCATCAAGGATAACCCAGTTCCTTGATGCAGACATAATGCTCCCTGCCGTGGGTCAGGGAGCCCTCTGCATTGAATCGAGAAACGATGATCCAATGATTGATGCAGTACTGCAATCCATTGGAGATCCCATGTCCAGACTTGCGGTGGAGGCGGAGCGTTCATTTCTCAAAAAACTCGAGGGAAGCTGCCATATTCCCGTGGCCTGCTTCGGCACCGTGGAAAATGAGATGCTTACATTGACAGGACTTGTGGCCTCCTGCGACGGCAGGGCCATAATTAAGGAGACAATGACCCAAGCACTGGAAGAAAAAATGGGTGGATACGATCCCGATATGAAAAATATCAGTGGAATGGGTGGAGACGAGCTTCGTATGGGAAATGTTAGTGGAATGGGTGGAGAGGAGCTTCATATAGAAAATGTTAGTGGAATGGGTGGAGACGAGCTTCATATGGAAAATGTTAGTGGAATGGGTGGAGAGGAGCCTGATATGGAAAATGTCCGGAGAATGGGTGAAGAGCTTGCCATATCCCTTATTGACAGAGGAGCCAAAAATATACTGGAGAATATTATAATTCCATGAACCATGACAACAGCCCGGGGGAGACCGGTGGGTCACCCCCTTCCAGGGGCAAAGTATATCTAATTGGAGCAGGTCCGGGAGATCCCGGCCTCATAACCGTTAAGGGAGCCGACTGCATAGCAAGGGCCGATGTCATTGTCTATGACTACCTTGCATCTCCGGAGCTTCTACGTTACGCCAAAAAGGATGCCGAGATCATCTATGTGGGCAAGAGAGGCGGTGACCACACAATGCCCCAGGAGAGGATCAACGAGCTTCTTGCCGAAAAAGGAGCCCGGGGCAACCTGGTGGCACGACTCAAGGGAGGGGATCCCTTTATCTTCGGCCGGGGCGGTGAAGAGGCCGAGGTACTCATCGAAAAGGGAGTACCCTTTGAAATCGTTCCCGGTGTCACATCTGCCGTGGCAGCTCCGGCCTATGCCGGTATCCCCCTGACCCACAGGGGACATGCGTCATCGGTCTCCCTCATTACGGGTCATGAAGATCCCAAAAAATCCCAAAGCAGCCTTCGGTGGGATGCCTTTGCCGAGAGTGGCAGCACCCTTGTGTTTCTCATGGGAGTCAAGAATCTTCCCAACATTACGGAAAAACTCATGGCCAACGGTAAATCCCCTGACACCCCTGTGGCACTGGTAAGATGGGGCACCACAACGAGACAGCAGACCGTTGCCGGAACCCTTGAAAATATTGTGGACAGAGTTGAAAAAGCGGGATTAAAAGCACCGGCAGTCATTGTGGTGGGTGATGTGGTCTCCCTGCGGGACAAGATGGGGTGGTTTGAAGAGAGGCCCCTTTTCGGGAAAAGCATTGTCGTGACCAGGGCCCGGGCCCAGGCAAGCTCCTTTGTCTCGGCATTGAGGGAGCTGGGAGCCCGCTGTATTGAAATCCCCACCATTGAAGTGGTTGAACCAGAAGACAAATCCCCCCTTGAATCGGCCGTGGAAAATATAGGTGCCTATGACTGGATTGTCTTCACAAGTGTCAATGGCGTAAAATTCTTCTTTGATACCCTGTTGGCATCGGGAAAGGATGTGCGTTCCCTGGGAAACATTAAATGTGCATGCATAGGGCCTGTCACCAGGGATGAGCTTATGAAATACGGCATTACCTGTGATGTACTTCCCCGCAGTTACAGGGCGGAATCGGTGATCGAGGCTTTTTCGCATATGGATATGGTAAAGAAAAAAATCCTTCTGCCCAGGGCAAGGGAGGCCAGAACCATACTTCCCGAGGAACTCTCCGGCATGGGAGCCGAGGTTGATGAGGTAACAGCATATGTAACCCGACAGGTGGAGGAGGAGAGGGAGACCATTACGGAACTCCTTGAAAATGGTGAAGTGGATATGGTTACTTTTACAAGTTCATCCACGGTGAAAAACTTCAAGGCCCTGTTTACACCGGAAAATTTTCCTTCCCTCATGGATAGCGTGAAGATAGCCTCCATCGGTCCCATAACATCGGATACCGCCCGGGAGGAGGGGCTGGAACCCCACATAACCGCTTCGGAATATACAATTCCCGGTCTTGTCAGGGCCATAGTTGACTACTATAGCTTTCCAGATAATTAAAATTGGTTGGTGTGCCAAGCTAAGCTTGGAGCTTCTAGCGGGGTGCAAGTCCCCGCTGGGTAAGGCCCAACCAGATCGTACGCTTTATCTTGCTGTTCCTGTCGATATTTTTGATTCTTTTTTAAAGTCGTTTTGGGCAAATGTCAATTGCAAAGAATAAGATTCGATTAATAATTTATAGTGTCAAAAAAGAGGAGATCGAATCATGGATAAAATAGAGATTTTATATGAAAGTCCCCGTGGTTTCAGGACTTTCATCTCTTCGATTGTGGCGGTTAGCCGCCATGTTGGTTTATAGAAAAATATAAGAAATTATAGAAAAATATGCGAGTTATGAAAATATTACAGGATACTGACCCCCTTTCCGGGATTTCCCGATCCCTTCATAATGCTCCGTCGGAACTCCATTCATATGACAGGGCAGTCCATTCATACGACAGGATTATAAACTATCTCCGGATATCCGTTACAGATAGGTGCAATCTGTCATGCAGATACTGTGTTCCAAAGGATATGCTCACATGGGTTGACCACAATGATATTGCAACCTATGAGGAGATCATCGCCATTGTCCGGTGTGCTGCGGAGTTGGGCATAACAAAACTGAGAATAACAGGGGGTGAGCCCCTTGTCAGAAAAGGTCTCTTTCCCTTTATAAGAAATTTGGGAGAAATTGAGGGTATCCATGAGATATCCCTTACCACCAATGGATTGCTTTTAAAGGAGAATATTAAGGAGATAATAAACTCGGGCATCCGACGCGTAAATATAAGCTTAGATACCCTGAAACCCGATCGTTTCAGATTTATTTCGGGAAAGGACTGCTTTGACAGGGTGTGGCAGGGCATTATGGCTGCCCTGGAAGGAGGGCTCCATCCGGTGAAACTCAATGCCGTGGTACTCAGGGGTATCAATGATGATGAGATCGAAGACCTTGCCAGACTCTCCATGGAGTATCCGGTGCATATGAGATTTATAGAATACATGCCCATGGGCAGCTCGTCGGTGGAACCGGCCCGGCAAATGCTTGTTCCTGAAATCAGGAAGATCGTGGAGAGAGCGTTGGGACCCCTTGGGCCTGTGGAAAAGAGATATCCTCTGGAAAACAGACTTTCTGCGGAAAACAGACCTTCTGCGGAAAACAGACCGTTTACGGAAAACAAATTTTCTGTGAAAAACAAATTTTCAAAAGCACCTTTGAACGGGACGGGGGGGTACTCTTCGGGATTAAACCTCCATGACCGGAATCCGGCAAACCAGGATAATAAAAATGACTTTGAAAATGATATGGATTTTTCCATGGAAAATGATGCAGGGCCAGCAAAAAGATTCAAGATTAAAGGAGCTCCGGGTGAGATAGGGTTTATATCACCTGTAAGCTCTCATTTCTGCCATGAGTGCAACCGGCTCAGGCTGACATCCACAGGCAGACTGAGACCTTGTCTCCTTGACAACTTTGAGCTGGACATTCTTACCCCTTTGAGAGAGGGCATATCCCAGGAGGAGATAAAGGATATTGTCATCAAAGCGGTAAAGCAGAAACCCGCCATGCACAGCATAGGAAACAGTATGCCCCATGGCGGCAAGAATGGATTAATGATTTCTCCCTGTTCCGGAGCGGTTACCAGGATGTCGGCCATAGGGGGATAATAGCCTCTCTCCATTATATGGGGACTTTCATAGAAAAAAAACTTAGAACATAACTTAAAAAAAGATGAGGTGAGCATCGTGGAAGTCAAAATGTGCGACCTGCCCGGCGTGGGCAAAAAAATCTCTTTTGAAACCGCGGAAGAGCATAAGATTGTTATCATTGTCCACCACTCGGGCAAGAGGGATCTCTATTTTTTCCAGGAACTGGATGAAGATGACGCGGATTTTTTTCTCTCCCTGAACCCGGAAGAGACCCGGGAGCTGGGGGCCCAGCTTCTCGGGGCCACCTATCAGCCCGTTGATGACGAAAAGATGCAGATATTCCAGAAGCAGCTTGTAATGGAGTGGATCAAGCTCAAACCTGAATCACCGTTTGTTAATAAACAGATTGCCGAATCACGCATACGAAGCCACACGGGTGCATCCATTATCGCTGTTATGCAGGGAGATGACATGTCTGTCAGCCCGGATGTGGATTTTGTCCTTGAAGCAGGAGATACTGTAATGGTAGCAGGCAAGCGTGATCAGATCCGGCGGTTTGAAGCCCTGGCATCGGGCAAAACCGACAGGGAAGAAAAAGGTGAAGGAGAAGTATAATGGAAGATATTTACTTCCCGGTTCTCTTTGTTGCAGGAGCGGTTTTCATACTGCTTTTCGTGGCAGGATTCCTGGGAATGAAATTCCGCATTCCTGGTGTGGTTCTGTATATAATCGCGGGCATGGGGCTGGGCGGAATCTTTTCCGGCAATCATCTGCTGTACCTTGCAGGGGAGGTGGGCATAGTACTGCTTTTTTTCATGCTGGGCATGGAATTTCCCATACTCCGCCTGGCAGGCATAGCAAAAAAGGTGGCCCCTGCCGGCACCCTGGATCTTTTTCTCAATATGTTCCTGACCATTGCCATATGCATGGCCTTCGGCCTGGACTGGATTACCTCGTTTCTTATTGGAGGCGTTGTCTATGCCACCAGTTCATCCATAACGGCCAAGGTTCTGGAAAGTTCAAAACGAATGGCCAATCCTGAAGCTGAATTCATGCTGGGCCTGCTCATCTTTGAAGACATAGTGGCACCGGTGTCCGTGGCGGTTCTTGTGGGACTCACCGCGGGCACGGCCCTTACCGTTTTCACCTTTGGATGGATCATTGCCAAGATCGTCATACTCATTGCTGGTGCCGTGATCATAGGTAATTTATTGTTCAGACGGCTGGGTGGTTTTGTGGATCGCTACATAAACCATGATATATTCATCCTCCTGACGGTGGGAATAGCCCTGCTCTACGGGGGTATGGCTCTCATGCTGGATCTCTCGGAAGTGCTTGGGGCATTTCTTGCGGGGATCATACTGGCGGAAGTACGCAGAACCGAAGGATTGGAACATACGGTTCTGCCTGTCCGGGATCTCTTTTTACCACTCTTCTTCTTCTATTTCGGCACCACAGTGACACTGGGGGAGGGGATCCCCATGGCAGCACTTTTGATAACACTTCTTTTATGGTCCATAATCGCAAAGATCATCACCGGTTATTTTGGAGGGATATGGTACGGGCTTTCAAAAAGAGTGGCCCTTCGTGCCGGACTCTCCTTTACCCAGCGGGGGGAGTTTTCCGTTATCATAGCCAGCATGGCCGTGGAAACCATCCGGGTGTTGAGCGGTGTATTCATTCTCTTTTCAGCCATGATAGGCATTTTGCTCTTTGAACTGGCACCCAGGATTACCAATAAGTTTTTTCCCAAAAAGGAGCGGCCGGCCAAGTACAAAGTGCCGGGATCGTGACCCACAGCTTTCATACATATAACGGCCATGGCGGCATTACCGCCACAATCGAAGCATGAAAGTAGGGGCGTATTGCAATACGCCCTTACTTAAAATATGGGGACTTTCATATAAAAAAACTTCCAGAAAAATATTTTAGCAAACAAATTCTTAAGGGCAGCCGCAAAGGTCAGCCGCAAAGGTCAGCCCCTACAGTCTGTCTGCCAATTTCATGATCTGGAAACTACAGATGCATATTTAAAAAATTTAAGGCTTTTAATGAGGTAGCAATGGAAGAAGAGAGTATCAAAGGCAATTTCATCAAAAACATAATCACCGAAGATATTGCAAAAGGCATTAACGGCGGCAGGGTGATGACCCGCTTCCCTCCGGAACCCAACGGCTATCTCCACATGGGTCATGCCAAATCCATATGCCTGAACTTTGGTGTGGCAAAGGATTTCAACGGCCGCTGCAATCTCAGATTTGACGACACCAACCCATCAAGGGAATACCAGAAATATATAGATTCCATCATATTCGATGTCCAATGGCTCGGTTTTGACTGGGGAGAGAAAATTTGCTATGCCTCGGATTACTTTGATCAGCTTCACGAGTATGCGGTGGAGCTTATTAAAAAAGGCAGGGCATATGTATGCAGTCTTGACGGAGATCAGATCCGGGAATACCGGGGCACCCTTACCAAACCTGGACGCGAGAGTCCGGATCGCGATCGTCCCATGGAGGAGAACCTTGACCTTTTTGAGAGAATGGGAAAAGGGGAGTTCCAGGATGGAGCCTATGTACTTAGGGCCAAAATAGAAATGGCATCCCCTAACATCAACATGCGGGATCCTGTACTCTACCGCATCAAGAATATTTCCCATCCCAGAACCGGCAGTAAATGGTGCATCTATCCCATGTATGACTTCACCCACGGCATATCAGATGCCCTTGAGGGTATTACCCACTCCCTTTGTACCCTGGAGTTCCAGGATCACAGACCCCTCTATGACTGGCTGCTGGATGAAGTGAGCGTCCCTTGCCACCCCCGTCAGATTGAATTTGCCCGTATGAATCTCAACTATACGGTCATGAGCAAGCGAAAACTCCAGCAGCTTGTGGAGAAAGGCATTGTTGACGGATGGGATGATCCAAGACTTCCCACCCTGGCCGGTATCAGGCGGCGGGGATACACTCCGGAGGCTGTCCGCAATTTCTGCAACATCATCGGTGTGGGGAAAAAGGAGAACCGCATTGATGTGGGAATTCTTGAAAATGCCATTCGTGAGGATCTCAATGAAAAGGCTCCCCGGGCAATGGCAGTGGTCAATCCCCTGAAGGTGACCATTGAAAACTGGGAAGATGGGAGAACAGAGTCCCTGGAGGCTCTGAATCATCCCCAGAATCCCGATATGGGAACCCGTTCCATACTCTTTTCCAGGAATCTCTACATTGAACGGGAGGATTTCATGGAAAGTCCGCCGAAAAAGTTCTTCCGCCTGGGGCCGGGAAGGGAGGTTCGTCTCAGATATGCATATTTCATAACCTGCACCAGGGTCATAAAGGATGAGAACGGCGTGATTACAGAACTGATATGCACCTTTGACCCTGCAACAAGGGGGGGAGACGCTCCGGACGGAAGAAAGGTCAAGGGAACTTTGCACTGGGTCTCCGAGGAGGGTTCTGTTCCGGCCAAGGTGCATCTATATGACAGACTTTTTACAACCGAAGACCCCGAGGCCGATACCCATGACTTCACACAAAACGTCAACCCGGACTCCCTAATAAAAATTACCGGTGCAAGGGTGGAGAAGGGCCTTGCAGATGCACTTCCAGGAGAGGCATTTCAGTTTGAACGGCTGGGCTATTTCTGTCTTGATTCAAAACTCTCTTCACCGGGTCTGCCTCTTTTCAATCGTACAGTGACATTAAGGGATACATGGGCCAAAGTCAGTAAAAAGGGCAATACCGTATGATTTCCCCGGTACCAGGGAATGTTTTGACCATCAACGGTAGAGACGCAATGCATTGCGTCTCTATAGACTTCCAGAATAATATTTCAGCAAATCAATTCTTAAGGGCAGCTCTGACTGGTACAAAGTCCTCTGGCTGGTACAAAGTCCTCTGACTCGTACAAAGTCCTCTGACTGGTACCAAAGGAATATGATATATGATATTTTGTAAATATGAATTTACCATAGAACTTAAGGAAGATGCCGAACTCCCCTGGTACAAGGGTTCCACATTCCGGGGAGTAATGGGGCACGCATTGAAACGGGTGGTATGTGCCCTGCGTAATCAGGAATGTGTACAATGTGTGCTTCGAAACAACTGCACCTATGCCCTGGTCTTTGAAACCGTCCATGCCGTGCCCCTGCCCAAAGGCTCCCGCGTTTCAGCACCACCACATCCCATGGTTCTGGAGCCGCCATTGACAACCCGATGCAAATTTTCAAAAGGAGAGAGACTCACATGTACTCTACTGCTTTTTGGGGAGATCAACGCTAACCTGGCCTATTTCATCTATGCCTTTGATCAGATGGGAGAGATGGGAATCGGCAAAAAAGTGACAGATGGTGAACGTGCCGGTTTTAAGCTCATCTCTGTTACTGCAAGCCATGGAGAAAATGAAAATTTTCTGATTTATGATGCCCAGGATCAAAAAATACGGCACCAGCCCCATGGAATCCCTTTCTCCTATGACTCCTTCACCCCCGGTTTCTCCCAGGAGTCCTTTACCCCCGGCACTGACGGGGATTCTACTGTAGGGGAAGAACTTAAATATAATCAAAAATCTCCATGGACCAACAAAAGCGTAACAGGGAGGAATCTGGCCATTGATATTGTAACGCCCCTTCGGATCATTTCACGGGATGCCCCTGTTGCCCATCTTCCCTTTTCCGTACTCATGCGCTCCATTATAAGGCGTAATACAGCCCTGCTGAATGTCTATGGATATGGAGAGCCCGGGCTTGACTATCCGGCAATGATTGAAGCTGCCAGGGATGTGACCGTGATTGAAAATAACCTCAAGTGGTTGGACTGGAAACGTTACTCATCCCGCCATGATAAAAAAATGCTCATGGGAGGTTTGACGGGAAGGGTAATCTATGAGGGAGATTTTACCCCTTTTATCGCCATGCTCAATATGGCTGAGGCTGTACATGCCGGCAAGAACACTACCTTTGGACTGGGAAAAATCAGACATATGGACTGTTCTATTGATAATATGAATAACGGCCATGCCCTGGCGGGCACAACGAACAATGAAAGCAAGTGAATCAGGATACTCAGAATTGAAAGGATTTACAGGATAAAAATCCTGATCATCCTGTAAATCCTGGCCATCCTGGTTCAGACAAATACCCGTATGTCATGGAAAACCAGACAAACTGTCGTTTTTGAGTAAATCCACTTTACACTTTGATTTGATTGCCTGAATCATGGATAAAAAGGAATAAAACAGATGACTAAATTGAAAAAGATAAAGGCCAATTGGGATAGATATATAAAAAGTATCTTCTTATCTCCCAACCATCACTTCTCATGCCTCTATCCTGGGAACAGAGGTATTGTTGTTCCATATTTTTTAGATAAAATTTTCAGCAGAATAAAGATAGACCGTAGAAAGACGGATCGGCTGAACCGGCTCAACGAAAAAGGCATTGTCATCTATGTCGGCAAATACAAAAGCCTTTTCGAGTTTTTATACTACCATACAACCTTCAAGAAATCGGCACTTCCCTATCCTGAAATCGCATTCGGTCTCAAATTTTTTCTCCTTTTGCCGGTCAAGCGCGTCATGCAGATATTCCTGTCCCATATGGAACATTTTTTGAGAAAGTTTAAAATAAAGAGTCCCTATTTTACAGGATATTTTGAAGATACTCTCTCTAAGGGACATGCAGGCTTTCTCCACATGATAGAAGGAAAAAGTTTTTACCGGAAATTCATAGAATCACGTCCGGACTCCCTTACCCACATCATTCAGTTTCAAAAGCATAGTCCCAGGCCGGTGTTCCTGGTGCCCCAGACCATTGTTTTCAGCGTAAAGCCCGTAAGGACAACATCCACCATCATGGATATTCTCCTTGGAAGCAATGAAAAACCGGGAAAACTGAAACGGCTCATGGCCATATGGCAGAAGCCGGAGAAGATAAGCGTGGAGATAGCCGCCCCCCTCAATCTCCAGGATTTCCTTGACAGACCAGATATCAGGGGAATTGATGAGGATTTCCAGGCCTACAGTCTCAGGACCCATCTCATAGACACCCTGAACCGCCAGAAAAGGAGCATAACCGGACCGGTACTCAAATCCAGGGAAGAGCTGACCCAGGATATTCTCACAGGGCAGTCGCTTCAAACTTTCCTCAAGGAACACTCGGAAACCACGGGCCAGCCCCTTATGGTAACCCACAGAAAAGCGGCCAACTATATTGAGGAGATTGCAGCCAATTACAACCTCAACACCATTATGATCTTTGAAAAAGTTCTTACCTGGGCATTCAGCAATATTTTTGAAGGACTTGTGGTTGACCATGACGGACTAAACAGAATCAAGGAAGAGGCCAAAAAGTCACCGGTTATTCTTGCTCCATGTCACAAAAGTCATCTGGATTATCTGCTTCTCTCATATGTAATGTTCAAAAACAACATGGCATGCCCCCACATTGCCGCCGGCAAGAATCTCTCCTTCTGGCCCCTTGGACCCATTTTCCGGGGTGGAGGAGCGTTTTTTCTCCGGAGGACCTTCAAAGGAGCTGTTCTTTACTCCCGGATATTTGGTGCATATATAGAGAAGCTGCTCAGCGAGGGATTCAATATGGAGTTTTTCATAGAGGGGGGAAGGAGCCGTACTGGAAAGCTCCTCTCTCCCAAGCTGGGCTTCCTTTCCATGCTTATAAAGGCATACAGGGACGGTGCATGCGAAGACCTGATATTCATGCCCACATATGTGGGATATGACAGGGTTCTTGAAGAAGATGCCTATCTTCGTGAAATAGAGGGTGGCAAAAAAAATCCGGAAAATCTCTCCCAGCTCATAAGAGCCAGAAAATTTCTGAAAAAAAAGTATGGAAAGGTCTATATCAAATTCCATGAACCCATCTCCCTTAACGATTATCTGAGCGAAAAAGGGGTGGATATCTTTTCGGTGGACAAGGAGCAGCATATGGACCTGTGCAAAAGCATCGGTTACAAACTGCTCAACTCCATCAACAAGACCTCGGTGGTGACCCCCCACGGAATAGTTGCAAGTGCTCTTCTAAACACTCCGGGGAACAGTTTTTCCAAGCGGGAGCTTATGTTCAGGATAAATTCATATATGACCATGCTGACAATCTGGAATGCAGAGATGGCCGACACCCTTACCATTGATCCCGATCTTGCCCTGAACCATGTCCTGAAAACATTCGTTGCCAGAAAATTCATTGAGCTGGCCGATGAGACAGAAGAAGAGCTCACCGAAAACACAAGGTTTTTCATAAAAGACAACAAAAGACCCATCATCAACTATTACAAGAACAACACCATAGCCTTTTTTATCCCGGCCGCATACACAGCCATTGCAATACTTAAAGCCGACACATTTCAGTTTTCATCCCTGGATCTCACCGATACCTATCGTTTTTTACAAAATTTTTTCATAGACGAATTCTCCTTCGACGAAGAGACCACCTGCGTTGAGCATATACATAAATGCCTGAAGGCTTTTACCGAGGAGGGCATCCTGGTTCCCAACCCATCCTTCACAGACACCTACAATGTGACCTCCGAGGGTTTCAGAAAGCTCAAGGCCTTTTCAGAGTTTCTGAGGCCTTTTCTGGAATCCTACAAAATCGCTCTGATCTATTTCCAGAAGTACCCGCCTGATAAGTACGAGATAAAGGATATGGTTAAAAAGATGCAGTCCGAAGGTCTCAAATACTACAAACGCCGGGAAATACTTCTTAAAGAGTCCATATCCAGGGTCAACTACAGCAATGCGGCAAATTTTTTCATGCAGAATGGAATTTCAGGTTCAGAAGATGCTGACAAAATTAAAGAATACATGAATATCGTGGATCAGCTTCTAAGCATGTCGGTATCCTAATGCTGTTTGTGCTGGAATAAAGCCGCCGGCAGATAAAGATAATTTCTGTGGCGGTCTATCCCTGGTGTTACAACTCAAAAGGAGATGCCCTCTCCATGAAAGCCCTTATACTTGCGGCAGGATTCGGAACCCGTCTTCTGCCCCACACAAAAACAGTGCCCAAGCCCCTCTTCCCCGTCAACGGCAGGCCCCTGCTTCAAATGTGGATGGAGAAGCTTATTGCCGCCGGGTGTGACACCATTATCGTTAATACCCATCACCTCCACGAAAAGATATATCTATTCATAGATGAGTATATAAGAGATTCAGATCCCGATGCATCCATAATTACCGTCCATGAACCTGAAATACTGGACACCGGAGGTGCTGTAAAAAACATAAGGCCATTGGTGGAAGATGCTCCGTTTTTTGTGGTCAACAGTGATGTTGTATCAAATATTGATCTCAAAAAGGTGTGGGAGTTCCATGGGTCCGGGAATTGGACTGCAACCCTTGTACTCCATGACTGTCCCCGTTTCAACAAGGTTTTTGTGGATAAAAGGGGATATGTCGGATATTTTGACAAAGGGAGCTCCATTAAAGGGGAACAATGCTTAAATAATGATTCAGATTCCATGGAAGAAGAGCGGTTCTTTAAAGAGGGGCACTCTATGGAGAAACTCCTTGCATTCACCGGTATCCAGGTACTTTCTCCCACTATTTTTAATGCAATGCCGGAAAAAGATGTTTTCAGCAGTATAGAGGTCTATTCCAGTCTGGCTGGATCCGGAAACAACATAAAGGCATATGTATGCAGTGACATTTTCTGGCAGGACATGGGAACCCCGGAAGCCTATGAGGAGATATCCATAGGTTATGCCGTCAAGAATCTGTTCAAGGCCGATTCTTCCATGGAGTATGGTAAAGATGTTTCCATGGAGTATGGTAAAGATAGTGGAGAATGGCCCTGGAATGTTTCGGTAACTCCCCTTAAAGGTGATGGCTCGGACCGGCGGTGGTTTCGATGCAGCTACAATGAAGACTCATTCATTGCAGGATGCCACGGTATTCAAAGCCATGGGGCAACCCCTCTCTACGGGATGGACTCCTTCAGCAGGACAACTCCTCTCTCGGAAATGGACTCCTTCATCAGGACAACTCCTCTCTCGGAAATGGACTCCTTCATCAGAACAACTCCTCTCTCGGAAATGGATTCCTTCATCAGTATAGGCACCCACCTTTTTAAAAAGGGGATTCCAGTACCTGGAATCAGGGCCTTTGACAGGTTTGCAGGAGTGGTGATCCTTGATGACCTGGGAGATATGCACCTTGAGAAGATAATAAAATCCCACGGCTCCTGCAAAACTAAAATAGTGCATTGGTACAAAAACATATGTGATCTTGCCATAAATTTTTGTGTCCAGGGAATAAAAGGATTTGATGACGGCTGGACCTTCCAGACACCATCCTACTCCAGAGAGATGATACTCGAAAACGAATGCCGCTATTTCATGGAGGCCTTTGTAAAAGGGTATCTGAAAAAAACAGGCAGTGAAGAGGATATGTTCAGCTTTTTTTTACCCTCCTTTGAATTCATTGCCCGGGAGATAG
>JADGBO010000209.1 GCA_015231465.1 Desulfamplus sp. | reverse complement strand
GATTTGCAGGATTGAAAGGATTTACAATGGGGTGTCTAAAAACCAATCTGATGCCCAAATCGTGATGATGTAGAGACGCAATGCATTGCGTCTCTACCGGTCGGTTATTTTTGCCATTGGCAAGATGGTCAAAAAATGAACAATCAAAAACGGCAGATTTAGACACCCCAGATTTACAGGATGGAGCTGATGTACTCCATCGTTTCATGGAGAACTTGAGTTTGTCTGAATTCCTGGCAGTCAAGCATCATCCTCCGGTTTATGAAAAACCATCCTGTGCATTCTTGTTGACAGTATTGACAATTCTTGTGATATTATAAGTATCGAATTTTAGAATATAATAAAAATAAACACACAAGGAGAAAAAAATGAAAAAAATCATAATCCTTATTTCACTTTTACTACTCCCCCTCACAGCCCATGCATCCAAATACATTGACAACGGAGACGGCACCGTAACAGACACCGAAACAGGTCTCATGTGGCAGCAGGCTACAGCACCTGAAACAATGGACTGGTATGAAGCAGGTGATTACTGCGAAAACCTCACCCTTGCAGGCTACAGTGACTGGAGGCTGCCGGAAAAAGATGAGTTGTTAACTTTAGTAGATAAATCATTTGGCAGACCAACCATAGATACAAATTATTTTAGTGATACATATTCGTTGTATTGTTGGTCGGCTACTCCCTACGCCAGCACTACGAGCGGCGCGTGGAGCGTCCGTTTCAGCGACGGCCGTTCCTTCTACTACAATAAGTCTTATTCGTATTATGTCCGTGCCGTCCGCTCCGGACATTTGGTACTTTCCATTGATGCAACGCCTTCCGGGGGTGAGGTGCCCCTTGGGGTGAGTTTTACATCCACTGTGAAGGGCGGGACACCGCCCTATGAATTTGCCTGGAATTTTGGGGATGGCACTGCCCAAGAGCCCTTTCAGGATGTGAGTCACACCTATACCGACACGGGCAGTTATACGGCCACCCTCACCGTCACCGATGCAGAGGGTAATACAAAATCCGCATCAAAGACCATAACGGTTAATGAAATCCCCAATGCTCCCCCCACCGCAGCAATTACAGGAACCAACTCCGGCCCTGCTCCCTTCACTCCAACCCTTACTGCCCAGGCTTCCGATTCCGACGGAACAGTTGTGAGTTATACATGGCAGTTCAGTGACGGCAGGGAAGGGATGTCCGGTGCAGAGCTTTCCCAGATATCCCCCACCTTTTCAACCCAGGGAAATTACACTGTCACCCTCATCGTAACTGATGATCGGGGTGCCACAGCTCAGGATCAGATAACCATAGTTGCCACCTACGACAATCAACCCCCCACCTGCACCATTAAAGCAAGTGTAACAGAAGGCAGTGTGCCTTTAAGCGTGGGATTCACTGCCCAGGGTTCGGACCCTGAAGGATCCGCTCTCACCTATGCCTGGGATTTCGGAGATGGTCAGGTTGCCGATGGCAGCCGGGTTTCCCATGAATATACAACCGCCGGAACCTATACCGTGGTGCTGACGGCCACGGACGACATGGGTAACACAGGCAGTGCAGATGTTATTGTGACGGTCACCCAGGCGATCCCGCCGGAAGACACTGAAAAACCCGAACCGCCGGAATCATCCGGCATTGGCCAGGCCGTTGTCATTGCCGGAGGCGGTGCCCATCAGCAGAATACTCTTTTTTCCTATACCGTGGAATACTGCAACCGCATGGTGGGTCTTTTGAGGGAGCGGGGCTATGCCGATGATGATATCCACTATCTCAATCCGGTTGACTGGCAGGACATTGATGGAGACGGTGTAAGTGACAATGTGGTTGATTTCACCCTGTTTGACCCTGAAAGTGATCTCAATCAGGCCTTTGAACAGGCAGCGGAGGCCCTTTCTGCCGGAGGTCATTCAACAGGTGGCGATGCTTCAGGGGCTCTTTCAGCAGATGCCCAGTTTGTTCTCTATATCCACGGTCATGCCCAGAAGGGGAGTTTGCGCATCAACAAGGAGTACTTTCTTTCAGCAGACGCTTTGAACCAACTCATCAACAAACTGCCATCCCAGGTGCAGAAGATCATCATAATTGATACCTGCTATTCCGGATCCTTTTTCGAGGCTTTGAAGGGGACGAACAGAACACTTGTCTCCAGTGCCGATGGCGTGTCAAAGGCATGGAACAGCAGCCGGACAAGTTTTTCAGATCGTTTCATCCGAACCCTGAGAATCGGCAGAAGCGTAAAGGATGCCTTTGAGTCCTCAGAGTTCATGATCACATCGGATCCGAAGTTTTTCGGAGGCCAGACCCCCCAGCTTGATGACAATTTTGACGGCATCTACTCCAGCAGTGACGGTCCCAGATCAGCAAATCTGTTTATTGGCAAGGAGGGGGTACATGCTGCTGATCCACCGGCAATCGTTTCGGTGCATCCCAGAATCGAGCTTGGTGACAATCAGGGGTCGGCTGTTATATGGGCAAAGACCTCACCATTACAGGAAGGGGTAAACAGGGTGCGTGCATCCCTCATTCGCCCTGGATTTCTGGGTGTCAATTATGCCGGTGACGAGACAGACCTTGGAACCCATGAGATAGAGTTGATTTACAACCCTGCCCAGGAGCGCCATGAAAAGCGTTATGATCGGTTCAACGATGCAGGGCTATGGAAAATAGTGTACCAGGCCCAGGGAAGCGATGGGGCCTGGTCGGAAGTTGCCTTTGGAGAGGTGAATGCCGCAGGTGTCATATCTGAAGCCACAATTGAGGTCAATCTCAATCAATCCCATTATCAGGTAGGGGATCAACTGCTGTGGAGTGTCACGGCAAACGGCCGGACAGATGTGGATATCTATGTGGCATTGGGATTTCCCGGAGGATTTTTTCAATGCATAATATATCCATTAAATTTCGGAATGACCAATCTCATTGTACCCTATCAGAGTGGTATTGCTTTGGATGGCGAAAAAACCTTTTCCATTCTGGATCTTCTCCTTCCCAGGGGGCTCCAGCCGGGAACCTACACCTGCTATGGTATTGTTACTGTGGCCGGGTCTGATCCATGGGATGCAGGGAACTGGATCGATTTTGATTTCAAGGCCTTTGGGATGTAATGATAATCGTCTGCTATTGGGGAGAGCCATAAACAATGCAGGCCTTGATCATTGTTTCGGCCAGCAACGTAGGGGCGAACCTGTGTGTTCGCCCTTCACCAGTGCAGACACACAGGTCTGCCCCTACAAGATGGCGACACTGGCCGAAAAGATGATCAAGCCCAACAATGCAAAAACGACCCGTGAGAATAAAGACTTCCAGGAGATGCAAAAAAATGAAAAAACTGCCTGTGGGAATCCAGACCTTTTCCGAGATCGTCACCGAAAATTATGTTTACATTGACAAGACCGAACATGCCCATAAACTGATTGAAAGTGGCAAATACTACTTTCTCTCCCGGCCAAGACGCTTTGGAGATACGAGGGCTTTTACGCCTCGGTGATCTATGCCTACCTTGCCTCCCTGGGCATGGAGGTTCATGCCGAAGATACCACCAACCACGGAAGGATTGATCTGACCCTCAGGTATGACGGTGCCACGTTCATATTTGAGTTCAAGGTGGATGGCAAGGGTGCCATGGAGCAGCTCAAAGGGATGGGATACCACGAAAAGTACATGGCCGATTCCAAAGCCATAACCCTCATTGCCATGGAGTTCAGCTCCCAGGAGCGAAATATTGTTAATATTGAGTGGGAGAGAATAAAATAGTGTTTGTGGATGTTGCTTGCTATTCATTTAACACATGAAGAGGGTTGATTCAATTTCTAAGTTCCTGTAAAAATTCAATAATTTTGCAAATTTTGAAATCAAACTTGTGGCGGTACTTTAAATCCAGAATGTGTTTGTCATAGCTGATAAGATGTGTTGCGTTGCCGTTCTCTGCACAAAGGACAAAAGCAACATCATCAAAGTCTTCAGGGTAAACTCTCAGGTGGAAAAATTCAATTTGAATTTGAATCCCCAGCTTTGAAATTTCAAGAATAAATTCTCTTATATCTGTTTCTGGCATTCCAAGTGCATTCAATTTTAAGGCATACTCGAACATCGTATCTTCTGAATACAACAGTTCAAACTCATGGTTGAGCCAGCATTCATAATACTCCCTGTTTGGGCTTTTTGGATTTTTGGATTGAGCAGCTATAATAATGTTGGTATCAGGGACAGTTCTCAGTGTTGTTTTAATTCTTTTTATTTCCATAGATGTTTATTTTTTCTTGAATTTTAAAAATATTATCGAATGCTTTTTTTCGATCAAATCCTTCTTTTTTTTGTTTGTCAGCTTCTGCCATTGCTTCCTTAACAAGCTTTTTAATACTGGCAGGGTATTTTTGGGGTTCATCATAAGGGGGGGGTGCAGCTTTAATGCTTGCTTCCTCGGTTTTTGTTACTTTACTCACTGTAATTATAAAAAAATCTTCGGGCGTATCATTAAACTCTTTACACTCATTATGCCAATTAATCTCCGATATATCACGACCTCTTACTGTTTTTCTGATTATTTCTGTTGGCATTTTTTTCTCCATTATTTGGGCATCCTTCATATGCCCCCCAAAATTACTTTACACTTTTTAGAAAAATCCCGAAAAATAAGGAATAGGGTTTAAATAACTTGCCCACTTGGAATAACCCTGTAATTCCAAGCGGGTAAGACTTCATCAAATACGATTTTCATGTTTTCTTTGAAACCTTCAGCGACCTTTCGTCCGGTTTCATAGACCTTATCCACGATTTGGACAGTCGCTTTCAAACCTTTTCGTGTTTCAGTTTTTTCCATCAGCTCTTTGACAATTTGCATATTTTTAAAAACTACCCCCTGACAGGCCCTGGTAACATGAGGGAACAAACGATGTTCAATGGGATTGTATTTAGAACAATAAGGTGGATAGTGTGCAATTCGTATTTCGATCCCAATCTCATCAACAAGTTTTTGGAGGTCCTCTTTAAACAGGTAATGTCGACTGCTGTTGCTTCCACCGCCATCGCATAATATAAGGATTGAAGTGGCATCAGGATATCCCTTCCGGCCTTCATTATACCACCAGTTCTTTAAGCAATCACAGGCAAATTCGCCGGTATCCTTACTTGTACCGAGGTTAATATAGCCGGTATTCTTCTTGCAGTCGTAAATAGCATGAGGAATTACAGAACCTTCCGCAAAACTTGGGAAATCATGATCATAAGTATGTATTGTTCCTTGAGTATACAAATGACCGTCTCTTTGGAAATTACCGAGATTCTCTTTTTTCTTGGTGTCCATGCTGACTATCGGGTTTGGAGTTGGTTCATATTCGGCCCTTTGTCCATTTATATTTACAAACTGCTCATTCCTGTTTTTAACCTTCTTCATGGTTGTTTGTTTTTGAGCCTTGCGTCGGCGATAGTTATTATTTTTGAGAAGTTGACGGACTACTGTTGTACTAATTTTAACATTATGCATGCTGAACATTAACTCTGAGATTTTCCTCTGAGACATGTTGGTCCACTTTATCTCTTCATTCATTGGATCGCCTGCAGTATGATTTTTTACAACATCTAAAAATTTACTATCAATATCTTTACGAGTCAGACTGTAACCCTTCCGCCCACCACCTGCGTTTCTGATTCGTTTTTCATATTTACTGTCGAAAGGCAACTCCTGTAGTTCTTTAATACCTTTATTTACTGTTTTTCGACTACAGTTTAAGACATGTGATACATACTCAATTCCGCCACGCTGTTTTTTTAAAGCTTCGATTCCTGCGTATCGTCTTTTGTCTTTTTCGGAAAGTGTATTATAAAATTTCCTCATCTCTTGTTCAACTAATGCGGTATATGGGATTACGGTTGTTTTTCGAGGAGAGGCAACCGGTTTGAAGGGTTGAAGTTTTCTGGTTCTAACGGTTTTTGTGTCTATGATTTCCATCCTCCAATAGAAGCTGCAACAAGAAGATTGTGAAGCCAGTTTGGATGATAATGGAAGCCATTTAGATCACCAAAA
>JADGBO010000208.1 GCA_015231465.1 Desulfamplus sp. | reverse complement strand
GAGATTATCCGGAACAACCTCGGCGGGAACGCCTCCGAAATATTCGAAAGCGTGTTCATGACACCTGAAAAAAGTCTCTTGTTTCTGGTCATAAACGATTTCCCGCCATGCTCGTCTGGAATGACGCAGTCGCCCAGAAAACACCCAGGCCTTGTGCTGGCATCCCCGTTCAATATCCCAGACCAGCCCGAGATATCCGAAATCGACCTCCATAATTTCCCCGGGAACAGTGCTCCGCACCATGATTGGAGTAATGCGCTGGGTGAGATTTTTCTGGATATATCGGCGAATAGTGCTTTCTGAACAAGTGTAAAAGTCTTGCGTCAGTTCGTGGATGACCTTGAAGGAATACTTCTTTGCAACCCATTCCCGAATTTGAGCCTGCCACGGATTCAGGGGATGTACGATCTCCTCCTCCTTTGCGTTTTTCCACTCCGCTTGAAGTTCCCCTTCAGTGGGAGGGATTTGATCCGGTGGAGGATCAAGCCAACCTTTATCCAGCGCCAAGGTCTCGAATTCCCGGATAATTGTCCGGTGAACCCTCGTGTCTCGGTGGATTTGCCTCTTTGAATGTTTCGCCCGAAGGCGATCCAGAATATCTTTCAGTTCCATGCCGTTTTTCCTCCTCATTCCATTGCTCCCGAGAAACCATTCTCGGGAAATCTGCCGGGGAAGAACGGGTCGGCAAATCATCAGACCCGGGTCACATAAAGTGACGATCCGGGTGGGTCAGATCAAATGCCGGAAGTGGGTCAGATCCCGTGCCGGGGGTGGGTCACTTTGAGTGACGGATGACACCAGTTCCACCAAGCCTGCCAGATCCAATGAGGACCTGGTGCCAGATGAAATCGACAGCAATATCCAGATGACGGTTTACCAGCTGGCCATGAAGGAGCGCTACCCAGACAAGAAGCTACAGCTACGGATGGACTACCTGGTAAAGGCCAAAACCCCGTCCTACATGAAGCTCAACACGGAGAGGACAATGAGGCAGGAGGAAGAGGCAATGCAGGTCTTCAGGAGGGTGTGGAATCAGGTCGAAATGATGAAAAGCGGGGTAATCGAGGCTGTTCCGATGAGAAGCTTCAGGTGTGCTGGGTGTTCTTATAGGGCATTGTGCTCTACAGCCTATTTACCCCAAGAACGGTCGATGCGTTCTTCCGAGTAATTTGGTAAAGCTTTGTCTGTAGCCTTGTCGATAGACCTCTGTTTACTTTTCCTTACAGCTTCCTTCCTTTTCTCTCCACGGCAGAGAAAATGATCTTGATAAAGGTCATTTCCAAAAGCATCTCTAAGAAGATTGTTGGAAACCCAATACTTAATCCATTTTGTTGGAGTACTACTGCTTAGAATAAATCCCGTCGTACCAGAGATATCAAACGGCAGGTATAGAGTAAAGACATTTCCTGCATGGGTGAAAGAGTTTCCTTTATCGTTAACTGACAAGAGATTGAGGCTTTTTAGTATATTGAGGTACTTGCAGTATCTTCCATTCCGAATGCCAACAATTTCCTTGTGCCATGACTCAATATTCTTTGCATAGATAGTAGCTCGATATCCATGTTTTTGCGTTTGGTCAGGCGCGTCAATCTTACCAAGATATTCTGCGCGATAGACTTTTTCTCTATGAATGGCAGGATTGCAATAATGCAAAAGGCATAGTGATATTTGAAAGGTTCTAAGTAAGGTTTTCTTGTCGTAGGCATGAACATGATTGCCTTCAGTGATCATCAAAAATAGGTATTCAGCTATGGCCTTTGTCATCGGAAGATTCATATTGTAGGATACTTTCTCTGGATCATATGTTCTTTCGAAGTAATTTATTATGTCTTCAAGCGGGCCTCCACCACTTAGCCATGTATCAATCCCACGTAAACTTTTAAGCTCTTTCTTGTGATTACTCAGCCATTTTTCAGAAGAATGACGAACGGTATCCCAGCACACTTCTCCCGATTTCTTTGCTAGCATTATTGCATTTGGCACAAACTGTTTTACTAGAAAGATAAATGTGCTGTTCGAGTAATCACTATTTGTAAAGGATAGTTTCTGAAGAGCATCGTGATCATAGACTCTATTTGATTCAGAACGGGAAGGTTGAGTAGGTAATGACCGTTTCTTATCATCTGGCTGTTTTTGTTTAACTGAAACATCAGTCACTTCAGAGTTTCTGCTGGCTAGCTGCTTTGGTGGTAGAGCTATTTGATGATTTGAAGCGTCTCGTCTTAGCATTTCAATTGAAAGTTTTGTAAGTCGCCGTACCCCAGTAGTACTAAGATACTCAAGTGAATCAAAGGGGTTAGGTTCTGCTTTTGATCCATTAGTGCCATTCTTCTTATAAACCTTCCACTTCCCATCACTCCTTCTGGTGTAGAGGTGGCTATTTAGTCCCATTGGCAAGATCATAGCAGCATTGGTGTCTGGTCGAAACTCAATGGTTGAAAAACCATCGTGTCCCGTGTATTTTATCAGGAGTGGACGAAGTATTTCGTACATAGCAGTCTTCAGTTCAGGCAGCTTCATGGTGGAACAAATATCCTCATCTAAGAAAATATATACATGACGGGAATCTGCTTTGGCACTTGCACTAGAGAAGGCATATACAGAGGCATGTAACTTAAGTAAATCATCAAGATCATTAAGAAATGCCGTTACCTTTGGACTGCATCTCTTCTGATTCTTACGAACCTTTCCACTAAAGTCCAGGTCAAGGCAAATATGAGGTTGATAGCAGGTGTCACTTAAAGCTCTGGTTGCTACCCAATAGTACTTCTGGTGAAGTTGCGCCCTATCTAGCAGGGGCCATGTCAAATGCCTTATCACATGACGAATGGTTAGCCTGCCATCACCCTCTCTTCTTCCCTTATGCCCTTTGCCGTATGCCTTCTCGAATCTACTCTCTGAACCTTTGATTAACTCCCCACTTTCCAGAACAGGCTGAATAATTGTCCAAGGTGTTTCTCTAACTGAATAGGAGGATGAACCTGAGCTTTCATGAGTTCGTAGCCCCAAGAAGTTCTCTTCATACCACACGAATGGGCGTGGTAGCTCTGTCAGAGATCCAGTAGAATCAGAAAAGGCTTTGAGCGCTGTATCTACAACAGGAAGCCTTTGAGATTTGAACCTCGTTTCTGCATAGAATGGATTCCAACCATTTGCTCTATACTCGTTCAGGAGACCAGGGTACAGACTTTCATGGTTACAATCATAGAAGTCCATGTTATTGTAAGAGCTTACGAACGGCCCCTTAGAGGGGGCCTTCTTCAGTCTTGTAAGGGAATGGATGATATTGCTCATTGATTACCTATAAACTGTAGTTTTTTCTTTTTTAGCTACGATTTTGCCGATTTCAAGTCCGTAGTATCCAATTGTATTCAATCTAGGGAACGAACAAGGGTCTTTTCACCTCTTGTCTTTTTGGAGTATCCAATGGCCCTTATTCACTATCTCTACTCCCGTTATGGGATTCAAGTTCGTCCAGGGAAGAAACACCAATGCCCTGTCTGCAACCACAATCATAAGACTCTGAGTGTAAAGCGTGACGGAAGTCTGGCTAAATGCTTCAAGTGTGGTAACTATTTCGTTCAAACCAAGTGGGGTGTGTTTGATTCTAATCAGCTTCCTGCTGCCTGAGCCGTTAATCGGTGACGACTGTGAGCACTTTCTTCCAGAGAATGGGAGAAGAATATTTTTTAGGAAAAACCCGTGAAAAATACCATAGAGCAATACAGCAGGGCTGGCTATCCAATCATCTGGATTCTCGCCAACGAACCTTCCCGTGTAGTGACGGGAACCAGCAGCCAGAAGAAAGTCATATGGGACAGTGTCAGAGGATTAAGCCTTGACCTGATCCATTACGAAGACGCTGATCCCATAGCCGTAATCGAAATCACGTCAAAACTTCAGGAAACTGTGATATTCCTGGAGAACTACCACCATTATCTGGAAAACCCTACTGTAATCCAGTCCATAGTGAACGCTGTGCCCCTGCTTAAATCCAACGGCTCTACGTTGGTAATCCTGAGTCCTGTGCTGGCCGTCCCACCAGAGCTATCAACAATAGTGCGGGTTCTGGATCAGGAGCTGCCTTCCCATGAGGAGTATTCCCTCTGCCTGGACGAGGTGCTGCCAGAAGGTGTAACGCCTATGGGCAAGGATGATGAGGAAAGAATAGTCCAGGCTGGATCTGGCATGACCTTGGCTAGCTTCGAGGATGCCGTGGCTTTGAGTCTGGTTACGAATGGCAAGGCGTCTCCAGAGCTGATCTGGAACGAAAAGGCTGACATGATCAGGAAAAGTGGCGCTGAAATCTACCGTGGCACTGAGAGGTTCTCGGACATCGGTGGCCTGGATGGACTCAAGCAGTTCTGTCTCAGATCTTTGACCTCTGGGCGTAAAGGAGCACGTGGTTCCTTGTTGCTGGGAGTGCCTGGCACTGGGAAGTCCCTGTTTGCCAAGGCTCTTGGTAACGAGGTAGGACGCTGCACCGTGGGTCTGGATCTGGGCAGGATGTTTTCCTCATTAGTGGGAGAAACGGAGCGCAATATCCGTGAGACTCTAAAAGTCGTTGATAAGCTGGAACCCAGTATCCTGTTCGTCGACGAGATCGAGAAAGGGTTGTCGGGCATTCAGTCATCGGGACGAACAGATGGAGGCACTGGCTCTCGAATGTTCGGCACTCTTCTGACCTGGCTCAATGATCACACCTCCGACACCTATATCGTTGCAACGTGCAACAATGTTGACGAAATACCACCTGAGTTTCTGCGCCAAGAGAGATGGGATGGCATCTTCTTCGTCGACATTCCTGGCTTCGAGGAAAGGGAAACCATCTGGAATCTCTACAAGCAGAAGTACGAGCTTAATGAAGCTCACCCAGAATCCTGTTCTGGTTTTACAGGTGCTGAGATCAAATCGGCCTGCAGGTTAGCGCATATCCAAGGCATCAGTCTGGCAGAGTCCGTGAAGATGACGATCCCGTTGCTGACTTCTGCTGGTGATAGGGTCGAGGAGATCAGGAAGAAGGCCTCGGGCAAATGCCTATCAGCCAGTTCTGGTGAGATTTATCGGCTAGATCAGAAACCAGTGAATGGCAGACGGATCACGGCGATGCTTAATTAAATTTCAAACTTAGTCTAACGCTTTCCTGCCACCACGAATTCTTGTGAGATCATCAAGCATATGTTTTAACTCGACTTCTGCCCCATGGGTGAAGCCTAAGTTAGTTGTGCGTGAAAAAGCATATGAAACATCATTGAGTATGTTTTGTGCATAACGAATTAGACAGGAGTTTATCAGTTTTGAGCCTGCAATCACTCTCAGAGGACGTGCTGGATGGGGTTTCGTTACTATTTGACCTGTAAGACCCCCTTTTGATCAACAGTGGCACCAAGAGCGGATAGGACTGCGGCTTGGGTCTTCGAGGGGGGTTCAAGGCGGCGTTGGACAGTCCGTCGGCCGGCATTGACTGAAACAATGCTATGGAGGTTGCGCATGTCACCCATGACATCTGCTGCTGTCCTTTTGATACCGGCTTCGGAAAGACGAATTTCCAGGCGTCGCAAGAGTGCCATCGCAACCATACAGGTAAAAAAGTGGCACTCTATCTTGCCGTCTGTCCAGCGTCTGAGGGGCATCACCCCCACAAGGTCATCATCTTTACTTTGCCGAAAGCAATCTTCGACCTGCCAGCGGTCAATGCTGGCCTCCACGATTTCTTGGGTGGTCCAGTCGGTGTTATCGGTCACGATAATATTCTTGCCCATCTGCTGCGTTCGCCGTTCAACCTGATATGAATTCTTTGCGAAGCTCAAGCCCTTGCCGTCCTCCGCCTCGAAAGAGATGTCATACAGACAGGTCGGCAAATGCAGGCGTTCGCATGCACGCACATACCGCTCTCTGACCACCTCCGGATTGCGCCACTGTGGAGCGCGGTTGCGAACCTTGGCGCGCATCTCAAGAAGTTCAGCACGGAGGGTTTCCAGTTTTGAATCGAGAGTGTAGGCCTGCTTGCGTGCCGACGGGGGGTTGTAAGTGACCACCACCGTCCGTTTTCCAC
>JADGBO010000207.1 GCA_015231465.1 Desulfamplus sp. | reverse complement strand
AAAAAATGGCTAAGTATAGTTTTCCAGATAATGAAATTGGCAAGCATACTGTAGGGGCAGTCCCTTGCGGCTGCCCTTAAGAATTGATTTGCTGAAATATTATTCTGGAAGTCGATATAATAATATATGTTGTCCCGACAAGCCTTACCAGGAAATATTGGATAAGGGCAAATGACAAAGATTGTCACACTACTTAAAATTCACTGTAAAAATCATTGCCTTTATCATCGACTATAATAAATGCCGGGAAGTTTTCCACAGTGATCATATAAACAGCTTCCATTCCAAGCTCTTCATACTCAATCAGCTCGACCTTCCTTATAAAATCCCTTCCAATCCTGGCAGCAGGCCCCCCTGGAGAACCGAGATAGAAGCCTCCGAACTCCCGGCATGAATCGGTTACCTGCCTGGAACGATTGCCCTTGGCAAGCATGATCATGGATGCTCCCTCCTTCTGGAACAGGGGCACATAGGGATCCATTCTGCCGGCCGTTGTGGGGCCAAAGGAGCCCGAAGCCTGACCCTCAGGGGTTTTGGCAGGGCCTGCGTAGTAGATTATATGATCTTTTGTGTACTCAGGAAGGCCATCTCCCCTGTCCAGCCTCTCCTTGAACTTTGAATGGGCAATGTCCCTTGCCACAACTATCTTCCCGGAGAGAAGCAGGCGTGTGGAGACAGGGTATTTGCTGAGCTGGGCCCTTATCTCATCCATGGGACGGTTGAGATCCACCTTCACAGGCTGGGCCATGGGCGGCTCGGCTGCAGGCAGGTACTTTGATGGATTCTCCTCAAGCTGCTCAATGAAAAGGCCGTCTCTCGTGATTTTTGCCTTGATCTGGCGGTCAGCACTGCAACTCACTCCAATACCCACGGGGCAAGATGCCCCATGCCTGGGGAGTCTCACCACCCGGGCATCTATGGCAAAGTATTTACCCCCGAACTGGGCTCCCAATCCAAGCTTTGATGCCCGCTCCATAACCTTGGCCTCAATATCTCTGTCCCTGAATGCATGGCCTGTCTCATCACCTTCAAAGGGCAGGGAATCTAAGTAACGGGTGGAGGCCAGCTTCACGGTTTTAAGATTGGCCTCGGCCGATGTCCCGCCGATGACAAAGGCTATATAGTATGGAGGACATGCCGAAGTACCAAGGGTTTTCATCTTTTCCGTCATGAAATCAAGCAGTCCCTCCTCGGAGTTGAGAACCGCCTTGGTCATCTGATAGAGAAAGGTCTTGTTGGCCGAGCCTCCGCCCTTGGCAATGAAAAGAAAACGGTACTCACTCCCTGGAACTGCATAAATATCCATCTGGGCAGGCAGATTGGTTCGGGTGTTCTGCTCCCTGTACATTGTAAAAGGGGCATT
Organism: Desulfamplus sp.; assembly: GCA_015231465.1. Taxonomy (GTDB): domain Bacteria; phylum Desulfobacterota; class Desulfobacteria; order Desulfobacterales; family Desulfobacteraceae; genus Desulfamplus. The sequence continues at coordinate 4,708 of JADGBO010000207.1, read as the reverse complement.
TTGGGAGTAGCGAAGGTAGTTTTCTGTATAGGCTTGAAAAACACCCATGGAGAGGGCCTCTTCATCATCAATTCCTGTCCAGACCTGCTCCCCCTTTTTTGCCATCACAATGGCGGTACCTGTATCCTGACACATGGGATATATTTTTTCCGCGGATATGACCGCATTTTTCAAAAGCTCCAGGGCTATGTATCTGTCATTGTCCGAACTTTCGGGATCATCCATGATTTTTTGCAGTTTTACCAGATGTTCAGGCCTGTAAAGGTGGGATATATCCTTGAAGCCTGCCTTGGCTATGAGAGTCAGGGCTTCCGGAGCCACCACCAGCATCTCCCTGCCGTTAAATGTGGAAAGGGTGACATGGTCCGATGATATTTTCCTGTAGGGAGTTGTATCCTCTCCCAGGGGGAACATTGGTTTGTATTTAAACTCAGTCATCTATAAATATCTCCTGAAAAAAATGGGGAATCATCAGGAACAGGTATTAAATAACCTACCTGATCTCGTTCAGACACCGTTAAATGCGGCCTGTTCTATAATGTCGGTCATATGACTTGATACTTGTCGTTATAACTTGGCATCAACTCATATGACCTGAACTATAAGTTTGATCTTTTTCCTATCTCACCCTGGCCATTCTTCTTCTGAGGGATGCTATCTGGGTCTGGTGGGGCAGATCCTTGGGGCAGTAGTCCTGGCAGCCAAGAAGGGTCATGCATCCAAATACACCCTCGTCATCTCCTATTATTTCGTAGAACTCCTCATCGGATCGCTTGTCCCTTGGATCAATGGCATACCTTGCAAGGCGCATGAAACCAAATGCTGTAAGAAAACCCTCCCGCATCCTTTTTGTTGCACAGGCCGATACGCAGCAGCCGCACTCAACACACCTTTCAAGTTCATATATCTCATCTGCCACATCCGGATCCATACGCTCTTCAAGCCTGTCCAGATCAACATTATCGGCATGCTCATCATGTATCCAGCTCTCCACTCTCTCGCTCATGCCCCTCATGAATTTACCGGTGTTCACCGAAAGATCACCAATGAGTTCAAACCCTGGAAGGGGAAGGAGCTTTATTTCACCATCGGGAAATTTCGATGTAAGGGTTCGGCATGCAAGGTCGGGCCTGCCGTTTATTATCATGGCACAGGAGCCGCAGATTCCGGCCCTGCAGATAAAGTCAAACTGCAGTGATGGATCCTGTTTCTCCCTTATGTCGTTAAGGGCTATGAATATTGTCATCCCCGGGGCTTCTTCCACCTCATAGGTTTTCATGGTGGGAATGTCGCCCTTGATCTGGGGATTGTATCTCAAAATGTGAAATTTAAGGACTCTTTCCTGTTCGCTCATTATTTATACCCCCTGCCGATTCTCTCGTTCTTGCCTCTGAATTTGTCCGGTACGTTTATGGGATTTAGAAGCTGCTGCAACTCAAAACGATCCGCATCAGGATGTGCTTTTTCAATCTCCTCAATCTCGGCCACACGCTTTTCAGTATTTGGGTGGTGGATGGTGTTATCCACACCATATCCCCTTGACCCCGGGGGCATCTCCATCTTCATTACATCCAGCTCTTCATAGGAGACCTCGGGCAGATCGTCATCTTCACTTTTCCATGTGGTAAGAGTACGCTTAAGCCAGTCACGGTCATTCCTCTCGGGATAGTCCTCCCTGGCATGGGCTCCCCGGCTCTCCTTTCTCAGCATGGCACCATAGGCTACGCACTGGGCAAGGCGGATCATCTTGGGCACCCTTATGGCCTCCACAAGCTCAGGGTTGGATGAGCTGATCCTGTGCTTGAGGGCAATGTTTTTTGATCTCTGATGGAGAACCTTGAGTTCTTCAACGGCCTGGGCTAAATCTGTCTCATTTCTGAAGATACCCACCTTGTCCATCATGATCTGCTGCATCTCTTTTTTCAGTTCAAAGGGATTTTCACCCTTGTCGCGGCCCAGCAGGTTGGATATCTTTCGATCTTCCCTATCCATGAAATGCCCAATGAGCTTTGTATCTATCTTTAAAGGATTTCCAGCACAGTGGTCAGCCACATACTCGCCCACAATCATGCCTGCCACAACGGTTTCGGCAACGGAATTGCCACCCAGACGGTTAAAACCGTGCATGTCCCAGCAGGATGCCTCACCCGCGGAAAAGAGTCCCTTCATGGTTTGACTCTCTCCGGTGGGCCCGGTGCGAACCCCGCCCATGGAGTAGTGCTGGGTCGGTCTTACGGGAATATACTCCTCCACAGGATCTATGCCCAGGAAATATTCGCATATCTCCTTGACCTCCCGCAGGTTCCTTTCAATATGTTTTCTTCCGAGAAGGGTTATGTCCAGCCACAGGTGATCTCCATACCTTGAAGGAACACCTTTGCCCTTTCTCATGTGCTCTGTCATGCGTCGGGAGACAACATCCCTGGAGGCCAGCTCCTTTTTACCTGGCTCATAATCGGGCATAAAACGATAACCGTCCTTGTCAAGGAGAAGCCCGCCGTCTCCCCGGCACCCTTCGGTTGTGAGAATACCCACAGGCACAATGGCAGTTGGGTGGAACTGAACCGCTTCCATGTTACCAAGGGTGGCAACTCCGGTCTCAAGGGCAATGGCACATCCAATTCCTTCGGATATGACGGCATTTGTGGTAACCGAGTAGAGCCGTCCATAACCGCCTGTTGCAATTGTCGTTGCCTTTGCCACATATGCAATCAGCTCTCCGGTTATAAGATCCCGTACAATGGCACCGTAACACACCCCATCCTCATGGATAAGGGCAATGGCCTCTTTACGTTCATGCACCTGTATGCCAAGTTGAATGGCCTTGTTGTCCATGCAATAGAGCATGGTGTGCCCTGCTCCATCCGATGTATAGCATGTCCGCCACTTTTTGGTACCACCAAAATCCCTGGCTGTAATGAGTCCGTGGGCCTCGTTTTTCTCGGTGATGGTAACCTTTTCACCGTTGATCACAACCTCTCGATTCCCACGCCTGACACGGCTCCAGGGAACACCCCAGGCGGCAAGCTGACGTATGGCCTTGGGTGCGGTGTTGACAAACATCCTTGCAACATCCTGATCACATCCCCAGTCACTGCCCTTTACCGTATCCTCAAAATGGACATCTTCATTATCCCCCTCTCCCTTGACACTGGCCCCAAGGCTTGCCTGCATACCTCCCTGGGCTGCTGCCGAGTGGGATCTTTTTGCTGGCATTAGAGAGAGAACAATACTGTCATAACCACGCTGTTTTGCAGCAATGGCAACCCGCAATCCAGCCAGACCACCACCAATGATCAGTGAATCCGTATATACAATCTTCATGTTACTCCTCGTCTTTCATCGTCGAATTAATTATTCCTGTGCTGTCTCTTCACTGCCAGCACCTTGATCTACCCCGGCGGGGACTGCACTTTCATCGGCCGTATGGGAATCAACTGCATCGGCCGCATGGGAATCAACTGCATCGGCCGCATCAGAATCAACTGCATTGGCATATCCAGCATCCGAATCTGATAAAGATGCATCTGAATGCTCTGTATCGACCCCAGCTCTTTTCTGTTCGGTTAAATGGACTTCCACCTCGGCGGCCTGGGGATTGTAACGTTCCCCGGCACGATCCTTATGCCGAATGCCGATGACGGAAAAAACAAGCAGTGCAAGAAGGCCCAGGCCAAGGAAAAATATTGTGAGACGATTTTTGAGAAGTTTGAGCTTTTTTCTGTTCTCCCCGGGATTGTCCCCGTCAAACCATCCCCATTTCATACAGAGGCGGTAAAGACCGATGGTGCCGTGCAGCTCCACGGCAAAAAGCAGAACAAGATATAGAGGCCACATATTCTGGGAGATCACCCTGTCAGCAGAGAGATAAGGGTCAATCTGACCAGGGTTTGTGAGCATCACATAAAGATGGACGGAACCAAGAAAGAACATTATAAAACCCGTCACAACCTGAACATACCATAGATTGGTGTCTTCATGATTGATCATGCTCATCTGGTTTCTTATAATTGCGTGCTGCTTCCAGGAGATGGGGAACTTTCTCACCCCAAGGGCCGCATGGATTATAAAAAGTGTAAAGACGCCAAGCACGGCAAAGAACACCGCAGCAGGATATCCGTGACCCGTATCCGAGAGAAAGGAGAGTTCCATGAATTTTGCCACAAAGTTGAAGGCATCCTTTCCCAGGATAATGCTGCCCACCAGTATCATGTGAACCCACATGAACAGCCCGAGAATCAGACCGGTGCCACTCTGGATCATATCTAACCTGGCAGGTATTCTGCTTTTTTTAATTCTGTCGTTAATTATCAAGCTTTCCATTTATTTCCCCCTGCACTATTTGAATACGTTCTTGCACATTTGGCCTATTTCGCCAAGGTTTTCACATACATGGATTCCGTTCTTTTTCATGGCCTCCACCTTGGCCTCTCCTGTGCCGCTGCCTCCGCTTATTATGGCACCTGCATGGCCCATGCGTCGTCCCGGAGGAGCGGTGAGTCCGGCAATGAAACCCACCACCGGTTTGGTTACCTGGGCTTTTATATACTCGGCAGCCTTCTCTTCGGCATTGCCTCCAATCTCTCCAACCATTACAATTGCCCGGGTATCGGGATCAGCCTGGAAAGCCCCAAGAACATCAATGAAATTGGTACCATTGACAGGGTCTCCTCCTATTCCAATGCAGGTGGTCTGGCCCAGCCCCTGC
>JADGBO010000206.1 GCA_015231465.1 Desulfamplus sp. | reverse complement strand
TTGTGGAGCATCCCGGAGTGACTATATATTCTCCGGTAACGTAGTGCGCGAAGCACTTAAGCTAATCAACCGGGCCTGCAATTGAATTACAAGCCCCTAAGTCACGAAGTGCTTAGGGGTAGTTGACATAATAGTGATCATTGTTAACATTGGCAATGGAAACCGTTTATATTTATACGATTACCCCCACTAAATTGTCAATGATTCTTTTTTTCACTTACCATCCCCATAAATCCCTTAGGAATGGGTCTGAAATAACTTTCCCTTCCTCCACCTCTCCAGCCATTTCGATGTGGCCGGGGGTCATATGAATGGGCAAGTTATTAAAAACCGATTCCTTAACATCAACCACCATCATATCAATAACACGTCCCTGCAAAATCAGGGACACCAGGTTGACAGCCGGTGACTACAAAGGGCACAAAGAATTGCCATATACAATTTTTTCTCCAAATAAAAAGGCTTTCAACATAATGCTGAAAGCCTTGATATCTATGGTGCCCAGGGACAGAATCGAACTGCCGACACGGGGATTTTCAGTCCCCTGCTCTACCGACTGAGCTACCTGGGCGATCAAAAACAGAATTCTTATATTTTAATTGTATTGGTATGTCAAGGTATTTTTATTCTTTTAAAAATTTTTAGTCCTAAAAAGAGTGTGAAGTCTGCACCTTCAGCTCATCTCGATATTTGTCAAGGAGTGTGGCCTTGGATATCATTCCCACAAATTTACCGTCGGAAACAACCGGGATGCTGAACTCTCCCTTCTGATCCATTCTGTTCAAAACTTCTGTCAGATCATCATCATACTGTACCGTTTCCGGGTTCGCCTCCATGATCTGCTCCACTATCACGGTATCATACATTACTGAATTGAAAAAATATGGTTTAATCTGATCCAGCCTCATCATTCCGAGAAACCTGCCCGTTTCCGGATCTTCCACAGGAAAATAATTTCTGGTGGAACGCTTCACAGTGTATAAAAATTCCCTCAGCAGCATTCCAGGATGTACAGATATGCAATCCTTCTCAATAACCTCCCTTATGCTTATATCGGCAAGCACCCTTGAATCTGTGCCGGGCCGAAGGAGCTGTCCCTTTTCGGAAAGCTCCTTGAGATAAAAGGATGCAGGTTCAAAATAATGGGTCATGGTGGTTGAAAGTGCAGATACAATGATCAGGGGGAGCATAACCTCATAGCTGCCGGTCACTTCAAGGATAAGGAATATGCCTGTGAGGGGGGCCTGGAGAATACCGCTCAACATGCCTGCCATGCCAAGGAGTGCAAAGCAGCCCTCATTGACCCACATTACAGACGGAAAAAACAAGACCAGGAGACGATGGTAGGCAAGTCCTGCAAAGCTTCCTATGACAAGACTCGGGGCGAAAATTCCGCCGGATCCTCCCCATCCAAGGGTAAGTCCGGTGGCAACGATCTTGGCAAGACATGCCACGGCAACAATGCCGATGCCTCCCTGGAACAGACCTTCTATCATGGAATGGATGGAGTGATAACCCTCCCCCATGACCTCGGGTACAAAAAATCCGAGAATCCCCACAGCAGCTCCGCCCATGGCGGCCCTGACCCAAAGTGGAAGAGGAACTTTTCTGGATACCTTGTTCATGTTCCTGAGGGTTCTTGTAAAGAGAACAGATGCCAGGGCGGCAAAAAGGGCCAAACCGATACAAGCGAAGAGATCGGAATGGCCAATGGTGAAACTGCCGCTGCTTTCAAAGGCAATGATGTTTCCCCGGAGTGTGCGGCTCAGTTCGGCTCCGGCCACGGAAGCCACGGCAATGGGAATGATGCTCACCATGGACCACTCCCCGAGGATAATCTCCATGGTAAATATCAGTCCTGTCAGGGGGGCGTTGAAAATTGAGGATACCGCACCGGCGGCTCCGCATCCCAGAAGGGTTATCCTCTGGCGTTCGTTAAGGAAAAAGAACTGGGCAATATTGGAACCTATGGCAGCACCGCTTATTACCACAGGAGCTTCCGGCCCTGCGGAACCTCCGCTGCCGATGGTTAGGCAACTGGCCACGAGACGGGAAAAACTTGATCGGAAACGCATCTGCCCGCCAAATCTTGAGACACTGTAGATGACCTCCGGCACCCCATGTCCCCCGGCCTCCCTCACAATTTTCTGGAGAAAAACCGCCGAGAGCATGGCACCTGCGGCGGGAAGAAGAAATGACCACCAATAGTTTCTGAAAGGGTAAAAAAACTCCAGCATGAACTCTAAGGAGTGATGTAGAAGCAGGGCGGCAAGTCCGCTGGACAATCCCACGACAACACCCATGGCAATGAGCAGCAGACGATCATCCATACGAAAAATGGAAATGGTGCCGGGATGCCGCCAGGAGATGAATTTTTTCATATCGAATCCTTAACTCGTGTATCCTGGCCCGGGTCTTTTAAAATCAGGAACCAGGTCTTTCCAGCTCCATCTCCATACCCGCGGCCATGGTCAGAAATTTTTCCGCATCCGGTCTCTCTTTAATAAAACCCATAAAACTTGAACTCCGAAGGCAGTATGAAAGGCGTGACAAAAGATTCAGATGCACCTCAATGGTGGGACTCAGAAGAAGAAACAGCACAAATACAGGCTTGTCATCAATGGAATTAAACGGAACCTCCCTCTCCAGAAAACAGGTGACAACGATGGGTTCACAAAGCCCTGCACCAACCGGGTTCCTTGGATGGGGAATGGCCACACCCTTTCCTATACCCGTGGATGTAAGGTTCTCCCTCTCGATGAGCTGGGCAAGGAGCAGGCCGCTGTCCTTTCCAGGATATTTGGGCACCAGTTCCACAGCCCTGGCCAGGAGATCATTTTTGTCAATACCCTGGATACCATGGAAAACCCCTCCCCGCTTTAAAGCAGGCATAAGAATCAATCCCGACGGCTCAACGATATTTGAGGAGCCGCCATCTATCCGTTCCATGTCAGAGTGATGATCGTCCTGGGGGTGCGGACCTGTTCTTCGCTGTTTTTCAGCCCATCTGTTCAACTCGGCCACATTGTATATTGCCATGTCTCCCTTTTTTGTCACCGGGATCTTGCCCTGCCTGATCCATCTCTCCAGTGTATCCGGATTCAAGCCAAGGCGTTCTGCAATGTCATTCAATGATTGTTTCATGTTTTATCCAAAATATTTAAAAATCAATTATGAATCCAGTCCTGCAAAGGCCCGGGCAATGCTGTCCCGTTCATAGACAATTTCAACCCTGCGGTTCATTGCCCTGCCCTGCTCGGTGTCGTTGCTTGCAACAGGCTGATAATGGGCATATCCCTCGGCTGATGTATATCTTGGTTCCACCCCGTTTTCCACAAGGCTCCTCACCACCGTGCTTGCCCTGGCCGAAGAGAGTTCCCAGCCGGAGGGAAAAATTTCCGACCCTGCAAATCCGGCATCTGTATGCCCCTTAATTTTAACGTGATAGGCCAGTCGGGAGAGTACTGATGCCACTTTCTTGAGTACATCCTTCCCCATCTCTGAAAGATTAACTCCTCCCGGTTCAAAAAGCAGCATATCGGACATGGTGATGACAACCCCCATATCGGACTCCACTACATTCACAAGACCTCCAAGCTTGTTGAACATGACAAGCTCCCTCACCTCGCTCACAATCTCTTCGAGTTCTTTTTGGATCATGCCCCCCATCTCATCTACCTGCTGGCGGTCCGTGGGAACCTCGGAAGGCACTGCATGCATGGTAAGGCCTTCCCGGGTACCGGATTCAGGTACGGCCTGGACTCCCAGGGCACTTCTCAGAGACTCGATAAGCTCCTTGAAGGTCTCCTGCTGGGTTGTACTCATGGCAAAGAGAAGAACAAAAAAACACATGAGAAGGGTAACAAGGTCGGCAAAGGTGGCCATCCATTGGGGGGAACCTTCGCCGCTACCTTCCTCTTCCTCTTCGGCCGGAGGTGCCAGGGCCGGAGCTTCATCTTCAGATACATCGTCAGCCATTGAATCCGCCTTTGCAATAAAAATATTTCAAAAAATCCATTCCCAAGCACAGCCACAGGGGATTGCACCCATGGCCGTGGGTACATACGTAGTGCCTGTACTGGGCATATGGTGTCCCAATATCATCCCTCTGTGGGAGTGTAATTAGGGCCGAGATAGACACTGAGCTTATCTTCCATGAGTCTTGGATGCTCCCCTTCCCTGATGGATATCACCCCTTCATAAATTATATTCATATTGGTTATCTCCTCATCACATCGGATTTTGAGTTTTCCCGACATGGGGATAAAAAAAAGATTGGCAAGAACAGCACCGTAAAAGGTGGTGATCATGGCCACCGCCATTTTGGGACCTATGGTGGAGGGATCGTCCAAGTTGGCAAGCATCTGCACAAGACCTATGAGGGTACCCACCATTCCAAAAGCAGGAGCAAAGGTTCCCATGCTGGAAAATATAGAGGCTCCGGTTTTGAGATCCTTTTTGGTCAAAGTCATTTTACTCTGCATGATAGCGGCAATGTCCCCTGTTTTTACACCATCCACCGTCATCTGCAAAGCCTTTGCAAGATAAGGGTCCGAGGTGTTTTTTATATCGCCCTCAATGGAGAGAAGGCCCCCTTTTCTGGCTTTGTTGGATATTTCCACCAGGTTTTTTATAATATCTTCGGGTTTTTCAAGTTTAAAAATGAACAGGCGCATGGTCACTTTTATTATGCCAATAACCTCTTTAAGGGGATATGCCACAAATGTAGCGGCAACTGTTCCTCCCACAACAACCATTATGGAAGGTATATTGATAAAGAGTCCGAGGCCGCTGCCAAGAAGAATTGTGACGCAGATAGCTGCCATACCGGCCACAATACCAATAATGGTTGCAATATCCATATAAATTTACCTTTTTACAATTTACCTTTTTATAATTTTTTCAGAACTGTTTAATTCAACTTTGTCAAGAGGTATTATTCAACTCTGATATATACCGTATCGTCAACCGGATACTCCCGATTATATCGGATCATCATAGCTATGATCTCCGAGGTGAGGCGTGTTCCCGGGGTAAGCAGCTTGGTCCCTGTACGGGTAAAAAGACTCGTACCCATAACCATTCCAGGCTCTAACCGTGAAAGGGCAACCTCCCTCATGGTGACCCGGGCATGACCGGCAACGGATGCCACATACTGTTCAAGATAATTGACAACAGATGGATCCAGTCTTGTACCTGCAAGCTCTTCCAGTCCTGCCAGAATGTCTTTTAAAAAGGACTCTCCGGCATGGGCTTTGCTGGGATACCCTGGAGAGGACAAGGACTCTCCGGCATGGGCTTTGCTGGGATACCCTGGAGAGGACAAGGACTCTCCGGCATGGGCTTTGCTGGGATACCCTGGAGAGGACAAGGACTCTCCGGCATGGGCTTCGGAAAGTGGCTCTGGAGATGAATCAAAATTTGTACCGTCCCAAAGGCCCATCCACAACTGATCCAGGATGTCGGCACCAGTCAATATTCTTGAAACAAGGGGGATATGGCGTTTTTTCAGCCTATCGGGAAAGCCCGTGCCGTCGGAATTTTCATTGAGATGACGGATAATTTCGGCTGTTCTCTCAAAACCGGGACATTTGGCAAGATAGTCTGCTCCCCTTACAAATCTAAGATCAAGCATATCCCTCTCATATCTGGAACGGTTATCTTGATCCTTTTGGGAAGGGTTATCCCAATCCTTGCGGGAAGGGTTATCCCAATCCTTGCGGGAAGGGTTATCCCAATCCTTGCGGGAAGGGTTACCCCAATCCTTACAGGAAGGGTTATCCCAATCCTTGCGATAAAGATTGTCCCGATCCTTTTCCATGATATTGTCAGGAATCAACAGGATTCCCACATCATGGAGCAAAGCCGCCTTTTGCAGGTCAACCCTGGAAGCCTCTCCAAGCCCCATCTTTTCTGCCACAAAAAGTGAAATTTCGGCCACCCTCCTGGAGTGCCCCCGCTGACGGTCATCTCTGGACTCAACCATGGCAAGCAGGAAATCCAGGGTTCCGCTTACATGGTTTTTAAGGTCGGTTACTGTCCGGACCAGCTCATTTCTCAGTTCCTCCCTCTCCTGACTCATCTTGTTAATCTGCTTCAGGGAGTTATGAAGAAGCTCCTTCTCTCCGGCAAACTTTT
>JADGBO010000205.1 GCA_015231465.1 Desulfamplus sp. | reverse complement strand
CATTACCGAAGCGCCTTTCGGTTTCTCTTTTGCCGTCATCGTAGCTGAAGCTGGCCGAAAGACGACCGCTGAAGGACTGACTCAGAAGCTGGGAGCGTTCGGTCCAGACTGTGATCAATTCCTGTCCCTTTAAAATCTTGTCAGGTTAGGGGTTAGGATTGGCAGAGGTTACGATGAGATTGTGGTAGCCACATTATTTTTGGTTTGGATGCTCGGCTTTACCACTCAGTATTTGAGATCTTCCTCAACCCACTTTCTAACAGCTCTGTTTAGGCTATCCTGATTACACCAATGCTCAAGTATATATCCCTCTGGACTTATTTTTGATATATTAAACCCTTCCTCAATATCTTCATAGTAGAGAGCCTCTTCACCTTTTATAGCAACAACAAAAAAGGATTCTGACAAATCCTTTAACATTAAACGACGTGGGATTTGTAGTTTGTAACTATCAAAGCATTTTATTACTTCGACTGTGCATTCGAGCAAGTTACTCTGAAGAACTTTTGATAACTCAGTTGTGTCTATCATGGCAAAGGCTCAGCCGGCCCTCGTTCAGGAGTACCACCAGTTGGATTCGGTAAGTGTCGATGCTGATGTGGATTAGGATGATTTCGGCCATGATCGGTAAAATCAATATCTCTAGTTGGATTTCCATTCCGATCAAATTCTCTAGCTTGAGGATAATTGTCATTACGCCCTTGTCTAGTTCCTAGCTCGGTATGTTCAGTATCTGACTCAGGAAGAGGGTTCCCATGTTCATCCCTCGGCAACGGACGATCAGGCACATATGGACGGTTACTTCTCTCACATGGGTCATTACTTTCATTCCCCTCATTTGCTTCATCTTCTGCCCTTTCTTCATTCCATTCATTCCATTGTTCTTCAGCCCAGTCCCTTGCCTCACTTCCAGTGCTCCTCGTCCAATCTAAAACATCTCGACCTGTTCTTGTAGTTGCCGCCCATGCAGCTGCTGCTGCCGCCGCCGCCGCCGCTCTTGCTGCTCTATCAGCATGCTGTGAAGCCCATCGACCGGCTGGACTATTTGCGGCCCGAGTTACCCAGTCAATAACCACCCTTACACTCTCCCCTCTCGGATCCACCCCATTAACCACAAAATACCCCCGATACAAGCTCATCCCATCCACATACCCCAACGGATCCCGCCCCACAAACCTCCCCAGCTCAACCGAGTAGTACCGTGCCCTGAAGTACATCAGGCCGGTTTCGGGATCGATTCTGCGGCCGGTAAAACCGAAGGGGCTTTTTGATTTACTGGCATCGATCTCGCGTCCCTTGTTGTTGAGGGTGATGACTCCGCCATAGGCGTCGTAGGCTTTTCTTTCCACCACCTTACCCTTGTTGTTGGTGATGGCCGCGACACTGTAGAGATGATTGGCGTGGGAGTAAAAAGGCTTGGCGAGGGTGTGGTCGAATATCTCAACCACATCATCGATGTAGCTGCCATACACGAAAGAGGTTCTGATGGTCGGGGTGATATTTCCTTTTTTGAGGTCAAATTCACTCCAGACCTGCTGGCCTGAACTGACATAGTAGGTCTTGGCCTTGCTTTTTGCCTCGGTTTTGCTCACCCTGCGTCCCAGGGCATCGTAGCGGTAGCTGACCAGCTGCTCCTGGGTTTTGATCCTGGCCATGCACTCGTCGAGTTTTTCCAGCAGTCGAGCCCTTTTCTTTTCAGTCAGACGGTGATTCGCCTGGATATCCTCGCGAAGCGCTTTCATTTCCGCCAGAAGGGCTACGGCCTTGGGGTCAAGCTTGTTTTTTGTCGAGGGGAGTCAGCGATATTTTCCATTTTCTTCCGGGGACGAGAATCTGAAAACGCATGGCGAACTCACCCGGTGGCGACAGATGAATAATCTCCTTCGTTAAAGCCATGTCGGGCTCCTGCTCTGGAACTTCGGCAATAATTGTTTTTTCCTGCAGCGGGTCCTCCGGTCGCCAGGTCAGGCGGGATGGAGAGAGTTGCAGGGGCATGGGCAACTGTATCTCAAGATAAAGCCGACTGGGAGGCAGCATGTGATCAAGATATGTTACCCACAGAGTTTTATTCTGAACGCCGATGAGTGAACCGACAATAAATTTGGCAGCAATGACCCCATCCTCGCCGGGGGCATAGTTTTTTTTGGAAAATTGGATGGTGGTGCATTCACAGGAGGTTTTCACCCGATCAAAAATCAGGGTGCTATTGCCGATGTTGGTGAATGGAAATAGGGCAAGGAATTCTTCCTGTTGGAGATTGCCCGAGATACTGAGCTTTTCATGCTTCCACTGAATGGCAGCATTTTTCTGTGCAAATAAGGCCGGATGGTCCAGCAGGAGCAACAGGAGCAGGCAAGTCCATTTCATCTTTGACGGGGTCAGGTCAGGCTGCCAGGATTGGGTCGGGGGATCCGAGAACAAGTGCTGGCCTGGCACCTAGGGCGTCACTCTTCAAGCCCGTTATCGGGAACCTGGGTAGTCGCAATTTCATCTATCTTTCGAAGCGCCTCGGGCGAATACGGAAGCATTCGCCGATGGGCTACGGCGTGGCAATTTTGATAAAGAAAAAAATGCGTTCATTTTGAGGTTTTAAGGTATTCACCAACCTCATCATGAGTGGAAGGTTTTTTATTAAGAAGACTCAACCGTTTAGAAGCGATCATCAAAAAATCAGACACATCTTTCTTGAATTCGTTGTTTTTTGGCGCCAGATCCAAAAAAGATTGTGCGCAGCGACAAATTTTATCGATTGCTTTGGCTTCCGAAAAAACCCTATCATGTGATAGGGTTTTTTCGGAGTTCAAATCCCTGTGGATTTGAACCAGACTTTTGCCGGAAATAACCACAAGAGCATTTTTCAATGATTTTTCTGTCTTTTTTGGTCTACCGGGCTTTTCTATATACCCAGCGCTCCGCAATCGATTGGCAAGATTCAAAATCTCAGCCTTTGTGTAGTTTTGGCGTTTTTCGTTCTCGGCTGTTTCGGCCGCAAGTGCAGCGGTCGGATCTTCATCAGCCTTAAATGGCAGCACTAAAACAGGGATTTTTTGCCCTTGGTACTGGTTGCAGAACGTGTCAGAATCCAAGCCAAAGACTCTTTTTTGGGCTTCTCGATCAGCTTTTTCCGAGAGGGTTTTCCCTGTTTGGGAAAGGATCAATCTCCAGTGAGAGACTCGGACCTCCGCATCTTCGACGCATAAGAGACGGCATGCTTCGATGCGGTGCTCTCCCGCGACGAGCTGGTTGGATTCGTCGATGGCGATCGGTTGAAGTAGTCCCAATGCACTGATGGATTCGGCCAGATCCAAGACATGAAGTGGGTTTAACTCACGCGTATTACCCTTTGGACGAGGCTTTATTTTGCTGATGTGAATATCAGATTTGAGCGCATTGGCTGGCGGTAGATTTTCAGACAGCTTTGATTGTGCTCGGCCAACTTCGGCGGCGCCAGAATTAACTAAGAGATTTATTCTTTTTGCCATGACAAATACTCAAACTGGGTTTCAATGACGGACTGTAAATCCTCTGCTCCCCTTGCGGTCGGGGAATAATTCATAATGGGCTGCCTTTCCGTGCTGGCCATGGAAAGCTTGGCATCTTGGCAAACGGATACGATGGGAATGCCTGGAAAGCTGAGAGATACCGCTTCCTTTACGTCTCGGTCAAGAGAGCGTCTGGCATCGATCCTTGAGGTGATGAGCCCGCAATGAGTAGCTCCTTCACGGCCTTTTTCCTTACGAGACTCCAAGTCTGCGATTACCCTGCTTGCCCCTTGAATGGCAAACGGGTGAGCGTCCAAAACAACCCAAGCGAAGGTAGAGGCAACGAGGCCGAGACGCTCAAGATAATCCAATGAGGGCGGACAATCAAAAACAATTGCCTGATAATCAAGAGGCCGGATCGCGTCCAAGAGGGACTCTGCGTCCATTCTCACAATGTCTTGATTTTTTAGCAGGGGACCACCCGCCAGTACCCAAAGGTTGCGAGACACTTCTTGAAACGTTGTCTTTTGCCCCATCAAAAGCTCTGCAGCACCAGGCGATGCAGGGTCCGCGCCAAGTCCCCATGCTGCATTGGATTGAGGATCTAGATCTACGACCAAGGTTTTGTAGCCCTTGTGAGCCAATACGGACGAGATTCCGCATGATATGGTCGTCTTTCCAACGCCCCCTTTACCCGCCGCAACTGCGATTCTTGTTGTATTCATTTAAAGCTGCTTTAGGGTTTCCTCTCTGTTGGCCAGATCTCTGAATTTCATGCTGGTTGGCAAGATCGTATATTTTTCACAGACTCGAATCTCGCGGTAGATGTCCGGATTTTTCCTGAGTGCGGAAAGGCCAATACCCCGCCCCAGTGCTCCGGTGATCCACTTGATGGGATATTTGATCCCTCCCTTGCCTTCGTTCCTCTCTTTTTGGTCAGTAAAATGAAGAGCCAAACATGCCTCAAAGACCTCATACAGTTTGTCCTCGTACTGCCTCAAGATCTGAGCGACGCTTCCGGGGTCATTGTATTTTGATTTATGCATCAAAAAAAGATGGAGCTTGTCCCAGGTGTCTTCACGTGGGGGTGGGGAAAACTCATTTTGAGGTTCCGAATCAAGCAATTGAGAAATGCTCGGCAGAACTGGCGGAGGTTCCTCGAAATACAATTTGAGTTTGACCTCCTCGAGCCGCCACCTATTTTTTTCGGACAACGCTCCTCCGGCGCCAACTTTCGGTAAGTATTCATGCCCCCTGATGAACCCATTTTTCTGAAGTTGGCTGAGGGCTGTCTTCATGCGTCGCTCAAAATTTCTGAAGGTGTCACAGTAATCAGGAAGGCCGATATCACGGCTCAATTTTTCTAACCCATACTCAAGGTGAGCCCGGTCATTTCGGTAAGCCCTGATGATTTCAAGCATGGCAAGAGCGCGATCAGTCTTCAGTCGAAGAGCACTTACAACGTTAATTTGCACGCAATACCTGGCGATCATGTTATCGAGAAAAAAATCGCCAAATCGGATGATGTTGTAGTTCCAAGCGTTTCGTTTTTGGCTGGCGCCATTGCTGGATTCTTCGTAAAAAGCCAAATCTGACAAAATGCTGAGGTGCCGTTCTGCCTCTATTTTCCTGTTGTTTTTGTAGTCATGAAAAAGGCCGGTCGCTTGAATAGTCATGTGTCTCAATCGACGCAATGCCTCCTTCATCTCAAGGATGTCCTTCCCTCCGATATGGGTATAGCCGAGCAACCGACCAAGAGAGGTCCAGTTGAAATGAACAACTCCTGTGTCAGGACGCTTTTGATCGATATCCCAAAGGTATGCAAGCGCATAAAGCATTCGGTGGTCCAAGGCCCCGTTCGGGAGGACATACATTTCGGGCGTGGTCAACCGAAGGGATCCCCAGTCATATGTGATAACGCGGGTTTTGTCCTTATTTCCAGCAAACCCGATAATAGGAAATCGAATCATGTTCTTTTCCACCCATGCATCCGGGTTGCGATCGAGAAACCGCTTCGAGATCGTAGAGTCTGTGGAGGTGGTAAACGCCTGTTCGAGATATTTTTTGTTTACCTCCTTTGAATCCAGAACAAAGGTATCGTCTACTTGGCAGATCGCATCAACGGGACTGGATTTTTCTAGAGCCAATTGCGGGGTAAAAGCGGACGAGATGAAATCATTATTCCGGGGACAACGCTCGCGCAAGGTGTTTATGAACATAAGCCCCGGAATAGAGTGCATGGATCCTGGCAGCAGTATCCCATCAATCGGGCGGCTTTAGACGAAACCGATTCCGGGGTGATGAGCAACTATTCCGGGGTGATGAGCAACTCAATTCCGGGGTGATGAGCAACTCATTCCGGGGTGATGAGCAACTAACGAAAAAAATCAGCGCACACAAGCGATTGATTTTCAATCAGATACGGTCTTTTTTTGCCGAAATAAAAAAAGACCAAACAATTATAAAACATATTATCAAAGGAATATTAATACTAAAGGTATGTTTGTAGTTGCCTTCACCTCGCCGCTCTTTTCGCGCTGCAACAAAGGGGGGGAACCTCGATGGTTCCCCCCTCAGCCTTCGGTTGAGCCTCCCCCTTCCAAGGGGGGACGTTCCGTCCCCCTGCACCCCCTTGTACTTCCTTGGGCTGGGACCCC
>JADGBO010000204.1 GCA_015231465.1 Desulfamplus sp. | reverse complement strand
CTGAGTATTCAGAATCTCCGTCTCTATTCCCTATTGTTATACCCACTGAGTTGTCAGTAGCAGTTAGTAGAACTGACCATATGTCAGGAGCAGTACCAATAGTAGTTGCAGTACCGGCTGTCATCCCTAAAGCTGCAATAGCCTGAGATCCTGTTGGGGGAGTCTGGTTAGCCAAAAAGTAACTAGCATAACCAAGATTTAAAGACGATTTCATTTCTGCAACCTGGCCCATCCGAGCATTTTGTTTGGCTTGTGCTTGCATATCGACATACTTAGGTACACCAACAGCAGCCAAAATACCAAGAATAACAAGCACTGCAATGATTTCAATCAGTGTAAAACCCTTCTGATTTCTCAAAATGCCTTTTTTCACTTCGTTTTCATTTACTTCCTGAATCTCTTTTTTAATCTCTTCCATTGGTACAAACCTCCATAAAAACAGTTAAGAATTTGCAGAGTGTCCCGTTATGGGATATCCGCTGTTGTGAGTTTTCTTTAAGTTGTTTTACAAAAACCATTTACTTACATATACACAAAACATGCCATTATAAAAATTTTACCGTGGAAATGTGCAAAGCATGATCATGCTTTCAGCTTTTTAATCATGATTCACAATTGTCTTAGCCTTTATTTGCATGATTAAAAAAAAATATTATTTTTTTGCAGGCCGGGTTTAAAAAATTGGAAAACAGTGAAAATCAGCCGGTATCTACAGATTATGAAGGTTCATCTCCATTTTATGTAGATACGGTTGTATGATATTTTTCAAGATATCTGGTGTTACAAAGTGTTATTTGAATACATTGACATCAATATTATATTTTTTTACCCTGTTCCAGAGACTGCGCTGGGTGATGCCAAGAATTCGGGCAGCCTCCACCTGCACACCGCCACTCTCCCTGAGTGCCTCGCATATCATGGCTTTTTCCATAGCCTTCAGGGAGTCATCCAGTGATCTTCCGGCATCATCTGCCGGTCTTCCTGATTCACCCGGTGATTTTTCTGCTGCATCGGTTCCGTCAGGGGAAAAGGATTGAGCCGGGGCAAGGGATTGGGACATTGCCAATATTTTGTCGCCTGGCCGTGTCAAAAGCGGGGGAAAATGACGGCATCCCACAACTGTTTCTCCACTGGCAAGAACTGAGGCACGGGCAACCATGTTTTCAAGCTCCCGCACATTACCGGGCCATGCGTGGCCTTGGAGAAGATCAAGGGCAGTGGCGTCAAACTTCTTTTCCGGTGCATACCTTTTGAGAAAATGGTTGGCAAGAAGGATGATGTCTTCTGCTCTCACCCTTAAAGGCGGCAGGGTAATGGGAAACACATTGAGCCGGTAGAAAAGCTCCTCCCTGAATTTGCCCTCATCCATGAGGCTCTCAATATCTCTGTTGGTTGCGGCAATGATGCGCACATCAACTGAAATTTCGGTATTTCCGCCAACACGTTGAAATTTCTGCTCCTGAAGTACCCTTAGCATTTTTACCTGAAGTTCCAGGGGCATGTCCCCTATCTCATCAAGAAAGAGGGTGCCCATGTGCGCCCTTTCAAAACAGCCTGCCTTTTTTGCAAAAGCACCGGTAAAGGAACCCTTTTCATGGCCGAACAGCTCACTTTCCATGAGATTCGGGGAGATGGCGGCACAGTTTATGGTGACAAAGGGTTTTTCCTTGCGGCTGCTCCTGTCGACAATGGCTTTTGCGGCAAGCTCCTTGCCGGTGCCGCTCTCCCCGCATATGAGCACGGTGGCATCTGTGGGGGCAACCTTCACTATTTCGGAAAACACCTGACCCATGGCCCTGCTTTTTCCTATGATTTCTGGAAAGAGTCCGGCTGAATCCACGGCTGTTTCAAGAAGCCGGGCTGCCTGATCAAATATCCTGTAATATTCACCCATTTCATCCTGAAAGTTATCCTTCTTTTTTACTGGATTGTCCAAAATCTTCAGGGGTTTCTCCTCAGGATCAGGATTGCCCGTCATGGCGGGATTGTCTTTCATGGCAGGATTGTCCGTCATGGCGGGATTGTCCTTAATGGCAGGATTGTCTTTCATGGCAGGATTGTCTTTCATGGCGGGATTGCCCTTCATGGCAGGATTGTCCTTCATGGCGGGATTATCCTTCATGGCGGGATTGTCCGTCATGGCAGGATTGTCCTTCATGGCGGGATTATCCGTCATGGCAGAATTATCCCCCAGGGCGGGATTATCCCTCAGAGCAGGCGAGTTCTTGATTTTTTCGATAAAGATTTCAGAGGGTTTGAGGACGAAGCGGATCAGAACATAACCAATGACAATGGAAACCGTGAATATCAGGAATCCGGCAATATGGAAAGCCGGTGTGGATGCGTTGTGTTTCGAGTAATACAGGGCGATTTGATGGCCCACGAGAAAAGAGAAATTTGAATACATCCCGAAAATCACGGGTATGATGAAATAGATACTGATCAGCCATTTTTTCATGATGTTTATAACCTCACCTCCGGCATGTTATCCCACCATCTTGGTCAGATCCCACATGGGCAGGAAAATGGCAAGGGCAAAGAACCCCACCACCGCAGCCAGACCCACAGTAAGAATGGGGCCCACGGCCTCCGAGAGCTGCTTGGTGCTGAACTCAACCTCTGCATCGTAATGGACTGCTATCTCCCGCAGCATGTCGTCAAGACTTCCGGCCTCTTCTCCTATGGCAACCATATTGATTACCATGGGCGTGAAATATTTTGCCTGGCGCAGGGGCTGGGATATGCCCCGGCCTTCGGTGAGGAGATCCTTTATTTTGGCAAACTCCCTTGTAATGGCCTCGTTGCTGATAGTCTCTGAAAGTATCTCCATGGATTCAAGGACGGTTACACCGGAAGATTGTAAAATGGAGAAGATGCTGGCAAAACGCGACATGGCCGATTTTACGATGAGATGACCCACCAGGGGCATTCGCATGAGGACAAAATCCCGGTAGTATTTTCCTGTCCTGGTACGGAAAAATTGCAGAAAAAAGATAAATATTGCTGCTGCGGATACAATAAGGATAAGCCAGTAATCGTGGAGAATATTGTAGAGAACCATACATATCTTTGTGGGAAGGGGAAGATCAATGCCTGCCTTTTCAAAGATGGCTATGAATTTGGGAATGACAAAGGTTAGAAGAATGATAAAAGCCACTCCGAGAAAGCACATTACAATGGCAGGGTATCTCATGGCCGCCTTGATGTCCGATTTTACCTTGTGTTCATGTTCCAGGATATAGATCAGCCTCTCCAGAACATCGGGCAGGGAACCGCTGGACTCACCCGCTTTTATCATGGTGCAGTAGAGGGGTGTGAAGACCCTTTCATGTCTGAAAAATGCCCTGGAGAGCGAGTCCCCTTCCCGTATATCCTCGGTCATCCCGGCAAGAATGGCTTTAAGGCGTTTATTTTCTGTCTGTACCTCCATGACCGAAAGGATCTGGAGCATGGATATACCTGCCTGGATCATGGTTTTGAACTGTTTGGTAAGAAGGATAAGGTCCCTGGGATTCACCGGCATGAGTATGTTGGACAAGTTGGAGACAAAGCCTAAGTCCGCCCTGGCCGAGCCGGTTTTTTTTCTCACGGATTCCGGGATGTAGCCTCGGTTTGAAATTATCTCCAATGCCTGTTCTTCGGATACGGCATCCACTTCGCCGGAGATGTTGCTGCCATTTTCGTTTATAGCCTTGTAAATATAGGTGGTCATAATTATACCATAATGGCTGAGGCAGCCTCCTTTGATGAGGTTATTCCCTGGGCGACTTTACGGGCAGCATCCTGCTTCAGGGTTGTGAGCTGGCCGGACATGGTGCAGGCCCGGGTAATGGCCTGGGCTGATTTTCCAGCAAGGATCATCTCCTTTACATCGTCATTGATGTGCAGAACTTCGTAGAGGCCGGTTCTGCCGCTGTATCCGGTATCCTTGCAGTGAAAGCAGCCTTTTCCGTAGGCAGGTTCAAGGCCGGAGATTTCATTGAAGCCCCAGAATTTCATCTCTTCCCCGGTGGGTGTGTATTTTGTTTTACAGTGAGGGCAGACCTTCCGGATTAAACGCTGGGCAATGGAGACAAGCATCACCGATGAGACCAGAAAGGGTTCAATGCCCATATCCACAAAACGGGTGATGGCTCCGGCGGCATCATTGGTATGGACGGTGCTGAGAACCATGTGGCCGGTGAGGGCGGACTGGACAGCCACACCCGCGGTTTCCGAGTCCCGGATCTCACCCACCATTATAACGTCAGGGTCCTGGCGAAGGATAGCCCTAAGCCCCGAGGCAAAGGTCATACCGGCTTTTCGGTTGAGCTGCACCTGTCGTACATGTTCCATGCGGTACTCCACGGGGTCCTCCAGTGTGATTATATTCACGTCCGGCGAGTTGATTATTTTTAGCATAGCAAAAAGGGAAGTACTCTTGCCGGAACCGGTGGGGCCGGTGCAGAGGATCATTCCGTAGGGCATACGGATCATCTTCTCAATGGTGGCCACGTCCTTCTCATCCATGCCGAGTTTTTCCAGGCTGTGGACACCTGAACTGGTATTGAGAAGCCTTAGTACAACATTTTCTCCATAAACCGTTGGTATGGTGGATACCCTTATGTTGATCTCCTTATCATTGACAAAAACGGTGAATCTACCATCCTGGGGTATTCTGGATACCGATATGTCAAGGTTTGCCAGGATTTTAAGGCGGGAGACCATGGAGAGGAACATGGCCTTGGGCGGAGTGGGTACATGGTGAAGCTTGCCGTCCACCCTGAATCTGATCTCCACATACTCCTTTTCCGGACTGAGATGAATGTCGCTGGCACCATCCTGCACCGCCTGGGTCAGGATGGAATTCACCAGGCGGATAATGGGGGCCTCTTCGGCCATATCCTGGAGTGATGTGGCCGAGACAT
Source organism: Desulfamplus sp. (assembly GCA_015231465.1). Classification (GTDB taxonomy): domain Bacteria; phylum Desulfobacterota; class Desulfobacteria; order Desulfobacterales; family Desulfobacteraceae; genus Desulfamplus. Next base: position 1,354 of record JADGBO010000204.1, on the reverse strand, counting down.
CGCCCGGGTAGTCCTCCTCCCGGGCAACCACGTTCAGCTCTTCCATCTCCTGGATACTCTCCATGACACTGTCCTTACCGGAGTAGGTGCCGTAAACCGTGGATATGAGAAGGTTCAGATCCTGTTCGGTGCAGATGATGGATTCCACCTCGGTATCCATCATTATTTCAATATTGTCCAGTGCATTGATGTCCATGGGGTCGGTCATGGCCACTGTTACAAGACCGCTCTCTTTTTTCACCGGTATGGCCTGGAGTTTACGGGCAGTGTCAACATCCAGTGCCGATGCAAGGGATTTACTTATGGCATAGTCATTGGGGTTGTACTGCTTTATATTCAACTGTTCGGAGATAACCTTCACCAGATCCTTCTCACTGACAACTCCTTCCCTAATGAGGTACTGACCAAGTTTCCGGCCGGATTTCCTAAAATTTGCCAGGGCATGTTCAAGCTGTTTTTCATCTATGATACCTGCTTCCAGCAGCATCTCACCCAGTTTTTTTCGTACTCTCAAATCACACTCCCATATTGGTTATAATTTCAGGATTAGAGTTAGTCTGGGGTGTCAAAATCTAACATTTTCGATTGCTCATTTTTTGACCATCAACGGTAGAGACGCAATGCATTGCGTCTCTACATCATCACTATTTGGGCATCAAATTGGTTTTTAGACACCCCAGAGTTAGTCCCCTCTATTTCTGCTTTTTTATGGTAAGCACCCTGGGGGTAAGAAAAATCATCAACTCCTCCATGTCCGATGCGTCTGCATTGTTCTTAAAGAGCCATCCGATAATCGGCAGATCCTTTATCCACGGTATGCCTGCCTGGGACTCCTGATGCTTCTCCTTGTTAAGCCCGCCTATAACCGTGGTCTGACCGTTCAGGAGATAAACTTCGGTCTCGGCGTTCTTGGTTATTATGGTTGGGTTGCCTGCCACAGTATGGGTCCAGTCCAGTTCATCCTTGTGGGTCAGGATTTCAAGGCGGATTGTTTCGTTGTCAATGACATGGGGGGTCACTTCAAGTTTTACCACCGCCTTTTTGAAGTCAATTTTAACCTCACCATCTTCAATGGTCTGGAATGGTACCTCCTTGCCGCTCTCAATAATGGCCTTTCTGTGATCCATGGTTGTTATGGAGGGCCTGCTGATGATTCTGAGTCTGCCCTCCTTTTCAAGTGCAGTCAACTGGGTCTGTAATAAAAAACTGCCGATCTCCTGGTGCATGAGACCGATGGCCATGCCCTCCCATCCAGGCATGGCGGCACCCGAGGATGAGGGGAAATTGACTCCGGTACCTGTATCGGGTATGAGGGTCGTGGCGGAGCCGGACGGGGAGAAGAGGGGCCCGCTCA
>JADGBO010000203.1 GCA_015231465.1 Desulfamplus sp. | reverse complement strand
AGGGTCACAAGGATACCTGTGGAGGAACCGGAAAGGGAGAGCCTGCTCTGGGCAAAGATGGGAAGAAAACACCAAATAATCCCGATGCAGGCTGTATAGGCAAAACGGTAGGAAAAGAGACCGAAAAGCGGCATATCCCTTAAAATCATCTTCCAGGGAATGGGAGGTCTGTCCTTGTTTTTTATGAACTCCTGGTCAATGGGGGGCAAAAACATGATGCAGAGAATCATTCCGACACCCGAGAGAATCCCCATGCACCCAAAGGCCGCTTCCAGAGACCAGATGTCATAAATGACACCCCCCATGATGGGGCCAAGGCTGAGACTTGAAAACATTGAGAGGTTGAAAAGGCTCATGGAGTAGCTCTCCCGTCCCTGGGGGGTAATTTCCCCGACATAGGCCTGGACCACCGGCATGATCATGGATGATGCAATGCCCTGGGCAAAGCGGATTACTATCAGTGATGAGACGCTGGAGGTAATTATAAAGGCAATGGAGACGATCATATAACCTGTAAGTCCTGCAAGGATAAAGGGTCTTCTGCCCCTGGAGTCCGAGAGCTGTCCAAAGTATGGGAGGGTAAGGGTGCGTGAAAGGGAGAAGGAGCCGAATATAAGCCCTACATAAAGACCGGATGCTCCAAGATCATTGGCATAGACTGGAAGAAGGGGCACCACTATACCCACGCCTGTGACAGTGGAGAATATGATAAAAAACAGTGTTAGGAATATCTTTTTATGGGGAGAGGGGATGCTCATGGAGAGCATTCCTCTTATCCTGCCTATATGGTTAAGTTCCGGTTCCATGGGGGAGTATATATATACTTTCCCAATCATTTGCAATCCAAATAACAGCTATCCCCCCGTAAGGCACAACAAAACATCAGGCAAGCTCCTCTGCCGTAAAAAGTCTTCATAATCAAGAGAGTGGATTTGTAGGGGCAGCCCCATGCTGGTGCCCTTGAGAGTGGATTTGTAGGGGCAGCCCCATGTGGCCGCCCTTGAGAGTGGATTTGTTAAAATATTTTTCTGGAACTCTATATCATGGTTTTATGACAATTGTGGGATAGATGCCTTTTTTCCTCCCTTCTGGATAGGGTTGCAGGGTATTGAATGATATATATTGGTTTTTTTGGGCATGTCCCTTGCGTTCACTGCCGTTGAAGAATGCTCCGTTCGCTTCAAGAATATGGTGAATTCTATCCTTGAAAGCATTCACAAAAGCCCCTCCATTACCTTCGAAGAACATGTTTCCCATATTGATGCCGGAATCTATGGAAGAGAACTTTTCAATGGATATACTGTGATTGGCAAGGTCTTTCTCATCCCGGACCATGCCCCATACAATATGTCCCGGAGGGATGGTGAGGCTTTCCTTGATATCAATTATGGTGTGGGGCATTATAATGGACTCTTTTCCAATGGTAAGACGGCCGTCCGGACATCCCCTTAAAAAACTGTTGAAGCCCACAAAGACATTTGACCCGAGGTCCGCCTCTATTATCTTGGCTCCATGGGCAGTTACATTGAATCCTTCCAGCCTGGAGTTAATGATATAGCAGTTCTCCTGGGCATTGGCACCTTTTCCAAGATATGAATTTTGGAGATAGGCCCTCTGGGACACAAGGACATTTTCTCCAATTGTGGTGGATGGCTTTACCACGGCATAGCGATCCAGGGATGCACTGCTTGGCACCGATGTGCTGTGTTCTATGTTGACCACATCAAAAACCCTCTGGAAGGCCTCTTTCCGATCCTCCACAAAATCAATGAAAAGCCCCTGGGGTGGAGCCGTGGGAGATATGTATATATATTCGTTAAGCTTATCCACGGGATGCTGGTAGTAAAAATTGAAGTCTCCCGGGCTTCTTACCCAGACTGTTCCTGCGGGAATGTCGAGATGGCTCACCTCACCTGCCTGGACATAGGCAAATCTTCTTATGACACAATCCCTGATAGTTGTAAGATCTGCTGTGGCAAAGGGGCCGAGAAAGCAGCCGTCCGAGGGGGAGCCATGGATATTGGCATAGTTCATGGAGATGGTGTCTTTGATGAAGAACTCTTCCAGGGTTTCAGGGTCATGGGAGTAGTTGTGAACCAGTGTCTTTATCAGAAGGGAATCGGTAATGTTTATCTCTTCGTCTTTACTGACCGGTATCTCAAACTCCTGGTACTGAAAGATATCGCCTTTTTTTTTAAGTTCATCGCCTCTTATGTCGCTTTTATATAAAAGGGAGTTTGTAACGTTGCAGTTGCCGAGAAAATAACTTCCTGCCAGGTTGGAATTTTTGAACTGGAAGCTTAGGGGATGGTGGGGGGATATTCCGAAAAAGGCATAAAATCTAACCATCTGTCCCAATGGAATGGCATTTTGTGCATATGGGTTGACTTCAAATTCCAGTTCTCTCAGGTTTATGTTGACCCGCTGAATCACTCTGTCGTAAAGTTTTTCTAAATCTTTCATGCTCTTATCCTTAAACTTTTATGTTGTGTTCATCCCTGATCCTGTTTATAACCACAGTAAAAACATCGGTCATTCTAAGCACTCCTACTACATTGTCATCCTTTGTTACCAACATAGAGAGGCGTTTCCTCGCTGCCATATGGTGGGCAGCAGTTGCAAGTGATGTATTTTCGTCGATGGAGTCGCTTTCAGTTATATTGTGCATGAATTGTGTCACTTCGGAGGCCATGATTCCAGGATCGGCATAGAGTCTTTCAAAGGATGCGTTTTTGAGATGGAGCTCTTCCCGCATGGTGGTGATATATCTGGGGGAAAAGCCGAATTTATTGATACCGTCGATGATTTTCACGGCATCGGTATGGGTTTCTAAGGCCGTCAATACATCAAGCTGGCTTAGTTTGCCGACCACTCTGTTTTCATTGTCCATTACCAGGACAATCCAGTGGGCACTCTCCTCTTTTCCTTCAAAGTTGTTTTTTGCATTTTCCAGGGCAAAAACCGCATCCATGAGTATGGCATCCCTGGAAACAGTTGGGTAATCAGAAATGGGAACCATTGAATCTTTCACAACGTTATTCATTCTAATACTCCAAATTTTCAAGTTAAACAGTTAATAATGGAGGCACTCTTACATATACACCCGAAACCGCTTTACAATTTTTGGAAGAACACACACCGCAAAAACGGATAGGTCTCTTAAGAAATGTAAAGGGGGGGCAATGAAGCACGCCGGAATGCATGTCATATTTTTGACATTTTTTTATCATGGGTTGTTGTTTAGATCAAGGGGGAATAATAAAAAAACAGATTTTCACAATCCATAATTTGATGGACGGTGAAAACCTGTTTTTCCAGGGTGTCTATGCAGTTTTTATAGGCAGGAGCTATAGTTTTCCAGATAATAACATTGGCAATCGTACTGTAGGGGCAGTCCCTTGTGGCTGCCCTTAAGAATGGATTTGCTGAAATATTATTCTGGAAGTTTATATCATTCCCATCCAAGGGTGACTCCAACTTGCCAAAGCAGTGCCTCCATGGATCAGGGACGGGGTTTTGCTTCGACTTCGGGCAGCATTGCCTGGTCCATTTTTTTATCCCCAAAGGAGAAAAGTTCCTTCAAAAGAATTGTCTCGATGATTTTAAGAACGGCTATCTCGTCCGGATGCAGGATATCATCGGCATTGGCAATGGAGTTGGCTATCTCCAACGCCGTTATGCGGTCATCCTGGGAGGGAATTAGATCCGCAAGGGTCTCCAGGGCCATGGCCTTGTCCTTTTCAAGAATTGCCGACTGTTCCATGACCATTGTCTTGAGTTTGTCAGGGGTGATGGCCTTAAGGCGGTCGTCTGCCCGTATAAAAATCTCGGCCACTCCATAGTCGCTCATTCCGAAAACTTTATCCGCACGGGTTACGGCAATCATTATGCGGACCATGGCTTCTTCAAAGCCCCCTTTTTTCATGGCCTTTTCCCATAGCTCATCTTCGATGTTCTGGAACATTTTTGTGGTTTTATGTACCACCAGTTCCTGGCTCTTCCTGGAATCATCCACTGGATTGTAAAAAAGAGCCTTGGCCCAGTCATTTCCGTACATGGTGTAGAACATGGTCTCAAACAGAATATCCCTGGTGTCACGATAGAGATTGAGATTGTTTACAATGGTGTCGGATACAATCTTCTCAACTTTTGTGAATATATTGTCTTCATTCACCGGGACACGACCCTTTTTTACCATTGCGGCCATGCCCTTCAACGGCAGCATGAAGGGGTTAATGTCGGAAAAGGCGTATCGCTCTACCCTGAGGGGATGGCACTGACGCAGGGTTTCGGCCGTCATTTCGTTGGAGAAGATTCTTACCCAGGGGCTTATGAAGTCATGGTACAGTTTGCTGTTGAATTTGGATATGGCTGATACGGACTCAAAGGGCTCCTCGTCATCGGGACCGTCATCCATGGCCAGTATATCTGAAATGTCCCGCTCTATGAACTTCACTCCATGATCATTGAGCCATGGTTTGCTGGGGCCGTCCTGGATGACCATTTCATAAAGCCCGGGGGAGAGGAAGTCTATTGCTTCGACACACCCTATGATTTTGGTGTGTTCCTTTCGGTTTATCTTGCTTGAGACAAAAATGCCAAGATGGCCTATGTCATCGTGGAGCATATATATGATTACCTGACCGTATTTTTTTATCTTTTCAACACTGTTGTAAACCCTTGGTATCCAGTTCAGGGCCTGCTGGGGGGGTGTTATGTTGTCCCCTCTGGATGCAAATACCAGTATGGGACTCTTAAAATTTTTCATGTTGATATAACGGCCGTCACTGAGCTGAAGCAGACCCTGCTGGAGTTCATCATTGATGAAAAGGCGGTTTACGATGAACTGTATCTCTTCTCGGCCAAGGAGGAAAAACCCTCCCCACCACTTTTCAAAATCCAGAAAACGCTCCTCTTCGGTGTCAGCCTTGGTATATACATTGTAAAGTTTGCTCCAAAGGGTGTTGGCAGGGTTCAGCTCTTCAAATCCCTTTACGAGATCGGCTCCGTCAAACCGGCCGTTGCCGAGATCGCTGCTGAGGGATGCCAACCAGCTTCCGCCGAAAAGTCCACCCCGGTACCTCATGGGGTGTCCCCCGCGTACTCCTCCCCAGTAGGATAGGGGGGAGCCGTTGAGAACCATGGGTCCCGTCACATCGGGCCTGTCTGCCCCCACCAGGGCAGCTGCCCAGCCGCCCTGACAGTTGCCGATAAGCGAGGGCTTGGGGGCCTTGGGGTGGCGCATCATGACCTCTTCCAGAAATTTAACCTGGCACTGCTGGACATCTGCTATGGTCTGCCCGGGAACAGGTTCTGTGAAAAAGATCATGAAATAGACAGGATAGCCGGCGTTCAGGGCCACGCCGATCTGGGAGTCCATTTTGGAACCGCCAATGCCGGGGCCATGTCCTGCCCTGGGATCTATAAGTACAATGGGTCTTTTTTCCGGTCTGTGGGATGTGGCGTTATGATCCTTTGTAATTATTCTGACCAGTTGAAAATTGACCGGCCTTTCCATATCCCGGCCGTCCTTTATCACCTCGTAGTCAAATACCAGCACAGGGGGCTGGCCGGCTCTTAGATGCTCAAGGTAACCGTTTCCCCGTTTTCGTATTATATCCCAGAAAAGTACAGATCGCTGGGCACTGTCAAGGGTGTAGCGGTATGCGTCCTCAATGGTTCCGGCCACGTTTGTAAGTGCGGGGATATCCTCCATTATGCCAGGCCCTCCGACTCCAGAAAAAAACTTGGATGCCTCATCCCATTCAGGTGCAGCAAACATATCCGTCAAATTGAACATGTCCGGCAGATTGAACATATCAGGGAGATTAAACATATCCGGAACTTTAAACATATCCGGAACTTTAAACATATCCGGAACTTTAAATATATCCGGCATGTAAGTCTCTCCCAATTTGGCAAACAGATCGGGTGCGGAAAAGAGGGATGCCATATCCATAAAACTGCTTTTGTTGTGTTCCTTGGATGTCTGGGTCATTTTGCCTTCCTTGCGGTTAATTGTTTTTTATTGTGAAAACAGGGTCATTGTCCATGTTCGGGGGAGTGGCCGGAAAGCCCGGCCATGAGAGTTTTTATCTCTTTTTTTTGGGGGGACTTATTGTGGCACTGCCGTCAATTACCATTACACCATTTTGGTTGGAACATGTGGTCCTCAGAATCACCCTGTTTTTAGCCTCAATTTTTTCCACAACTTCGACCTTTGCAGTTACTGTATCTCCAATACGCACCGGGGCCAGGAATTTGTACTGCTGCTCCAGATAGATGGTTCCAGGCCCTGGAAGCTTCATGGCGATAACCGT
>JADGBO010000202.1 GCA_015231465.1 Desulfamplus sp. | reverse complement strand
TTTCATATGGGTTTTGGAGTGCTGTTTCTCATTCCCTGGCTCAATATACTTTTTCTCTCCTTTGCACCGGTGGGAGGAACATTGTATTATATTAATCATGAACGGGAGCTTCGGGAGAATGGGTAGTGATTTCTTACTCATTTCTAAAGGAGCAATAGGTGGAAAATTTTCCATCTATCTATTAATACTGTTAGGGCAATGACCATGGATCGTCTTCGAATCGCTCTGAATGTTGTCCTGGTGCTTGGAATGTTCGCTGGCGGAATCTACTTGCTCGGGCAGGACTCTTTTTGCCATGGTGATAGGTGGGATCAAAGCACTGGATCCTTGTCAGTTTCCCAAAGGTGCCCGGGATACTGAGGCCCCGGGTGAGCGGTAGATTCAACCTGTCGGCATTTTCGAATAGAATCTCGTAAATGTGCTCGTCAAGACGCTCTCTATTTTGGGATCACATCTGGGGTGTCTAAAAACCAATTTGACGCCCAAATCGTGATGATGTAGAGACGCAATGCATTGCGTCTCTACCGTTGATGGTCAAAAAATGGGCAATCGAAAATGTCAGATTTTGACACCCCAGATCACATCTAAACGAGGAGTAAATAATTTGAACATATTTTTCAACAAGCTGCATATTAAAACAAGAGTTGAGAAACTTAGAAAAGCGATGGAGCATAACGGCTTTGACACAACAATAATCTTTTCAGATGAGAATAGAAGATATTTGAGTGGATTCACCGGGGAAGATGGCAATTATGATGAAAGTGCAGGCATATTGATAATAACCATGGAGAGTCTGATCCTTGCCACCGACGGCAGATATGAGACCCAGGCTGCTGCCCAGGCACCCCTCTATAATGTTTTCTGCTATAAGGAAAATATCCCAAAGGAGCTGCCCTCTCTTCTTGCATCGGTAAATGCCCGTAATACAGCCCTTGAAACATCAAGGTTGACCGTTGATCTATACAACAAGATAAAAATCGGTATAGAGGAGCAAGCTTCCGATATAATCCTCTCTTCTGCAGACACTTTTTTGAAACATCTTCGCATTATTAAGGATGAGCATGAGGTAGGGGCCATCAGGGAGAGTCTTAAAATTGCAGAAAAGGCTTTTCTGGAACTCAAGGGTGCCATACACGAAGGAATGACTGAAAAGGAGGCTGCATGGTTTCTTGAAAAAGCCATTCGGGAAAACGGTGCTGATTCACTATCCTTTGATGTTATTGCAGCATCGGGCCCCAACGCTGCCCTACCCCATGCGGTTCCAGGTGAGAGGAAGTTCAGGAAAAATGAACCCCTTCTCTTTGATTTTGGTGCAAGGCTAAATGGATATTGCAGTGACACCACAAGAACATTGATAATGGGAGTGCCGGAGAACACCTTTAAAGCTGCCTATGAAACCCTTTTCAATGCCCAGAAACTTGCCATAGATGCAATAAAGCCTGGCATCCCATGCAGTGAAATTGACAAAATAGCAAGGGATTACATTGAGGAGTCAAGGTTCAAAGGTGCCTTTACCCACTCCCTGGGCCATGGGGTGGGCATTGCCATACATGAGGCCCCAAGGCTGTCGAAATTTGATGAAACTCCCCTTCAGGCCGGCATGGTGGTGACTGTGGAGCCTGGGATATATATACCGGAATGGGGCGGGATACGCCTTGAAAATATGGTATGGGTGACCACGGAAGGGGCCCAGGTACTCAATGAAACAGGATATGAAGACCATATTGTTCAGTAGGTGTATTTGTCCCGACCAGGGTAGTAAAGTTAAAAGAAAATCAAAGTTACGATAACAAATGTCGGCAAGAGAAAAACCATGGAATATTTGATAATATAACCAAAGAAGCTGGGCATGGCGGTACCTGATTCGGCAGCTATGGATCTTACCATGAAGTTGGGAGCGTTTCCGATATAGCTGAAAGATCCGAAAAAGACTGCTCCCGTGGAGATGGCCTGTAGATAGACCATACGCTCCGTCATAAGTAGCGGTACTGCCTCTGAATTGGGCATCCCTGCATAGAAACTTCCAAGAGCGGTGTTGAAAAAGGTCAGATATGTGGGTGCGTTATCAAGGAATGCGGACAGAAAGCCCGTTACCCAGAAGTATTGCCAGGGCTCTTTTACGGCTTCGATGAGGAAAGCGAAGGCTCCTTCCGTACCAGCCTTGAGAAGAAGAAGGCAGGGAACCATGGTAACGAAAATACCTATGAAGAGATAGGCCACCTCAATAATGGGAAACCATGTGAATTCATTCTCCTCCCGAAGACTCCAGGGGGTGAATCGCAGGGATAAAATACCGAGCAGAATAAGGGTGATGTCCCGGAGCCAGTCCTGGAGGGATCTGTGTATTCCAAGGGTGTTGATATCTGCAAGATCAAGTACTCCGCTCATGAGAACCGCACCTACGATACCTCCGAGAAATATGAAATTATAGGTACCCACAAGACGCAGGGGCTGTTTCTCTCCGTCATCCGGGACAGTTGCACCCTCCTTTTTGAAGAACCAGGTGTCCATGAAAAAGTAGATTACCAGCAGTATAACGCTGACCACAAGCATGTGGGGCAGGATATTCATGGTCCAGAAAAAGGAAACTCCCTGGAGAAAGCCGAGAAACAGAGGAGGGTCCCCCAGCGGGGTTAGGGAGCCGCCCACATTGGCCACAAGAAAGATGAAGAAGACCACCATGAAGGTACGGTTCTTTCGGAAATCGTTGGCCCTCAGAAGTGGCCGGATCAGGAGCATGGCCGCACCGGTGGTTCCCATCCAGGAAGCCAGGATGGTTCCGAGAAGGATGATGCCCGTGTTGACGGCAGGGGTACCCCTTAAAGTGCCCCTCAGCACAATCCCGCCGGATACTGTATAGAGGGCCCATAAAAGTATGATAAAAGGCACATAGTCCGCCAGGATTATATGCAGAATTTCATATACTGCATCTCCTTTGTACACCACAAGAAAGGGAATTGCCAGGGAGGCTGCCCAGAAAGCGGAAATTTTGCCGAAGTGATGGTGCCAGAAGGTTCCTGCCACAAGGGGCAGCAGGGCTATGGATAGTAGCATTCCTGCAAAGGGGATGCATGCGTACAGGGGCAGATTCTTTCCCAGCTCGGGATTGCCGTGGGCATGGCCATCTGAATGATCGTCGGCATGGCCATCTGAATGATCATCGGCATGGCCGTTTGAAACTGAATCTGAAGAACTTTCCTGGGCATGGGCCGTTTCAAGGGGGACTGCACCGGCAAAAAACATTGATGGAATAATGAAAACAGCAAGCATAATCATGACAAGTGCAATTTTGTTAAACTTCATATATCCATTTCTCCTTTTCATTTTTATGGAAGCGGAGCCTAAGTTCATAAACAGCAATTTTTCCGGCAACGGGAAAGTTATTTTCTACCTGCTTCCTTAAACAGATTTGTTGGCTTAATAAAGAAAGGTATTAATGTCAAGATTAATTTGAGTATCTATAGTTTTGTTGTTTCATGTTCATTCCCAAGATATGGATTTGCTGAAATACTTTTCTGGAGATATATAAGTCCTAAACCCGGGCTATATTGAATCTGAATAAAAAAAGGGGTTACAGCCACTTGGCTGTAACCCCTTGAACTCATTGGCGCGCCCGGCAGGATTCGAACCTGCGACCCCCTGATTCGTAGTCAGATACTCTATCCATCTGAGCTACGGGCGCAAAAAACTCTAAATAAATATAGACTGTGCAATAAAATGTCAATCAATTTTTAAATTTAATTGACCTGAATTCAAAAACATGAATATAAATATTTCTATTATGGATGATGAATACTATATGAATCTTGCCCTTGAACAGGCCGGAAAAGCGGCTATTGAGGATGAGGTACCTGTGGGAGCCGTTATTGCCGACAAAAGTGGCATGGTGGTGGGAATTGCCCATAATCAAACCATAACCCTATGTGATCCCACAGGCCATGCCGAGATTCTGGCAATACGAAGGGCATCATCGGCAGTGGGAAATTACAGACTGAGTGGAATGACTATCTATGTCACCATTGAACCCTGTATCATGTGCATGGGAGCCATAATTCATGCAAGAATGGCAAGGCTTGTTTATGGCTCACCCGATATCAGATGGGGCGGGGCAGGCTCTCTCTATGATTTTTCATCGGATCCAAGATTGAACCACAGCCTCGAAATTGTCTCCGGTGTCTGCCGCAGTGAAGCAAGAGAACTGATCCAATCTTTTTTCAGGAATAAAAGGAGTAAGTAGTGTCCAATACAGTTATTGTCGGCACCCAGTGGGGTGATGAAGGCAAGGGAAAAATCGTTGATCTTTTGAGTGAGTATTCAGACTATGTTGTAAGATTTCAAGGGGGAAACAATGCCGGTCACACCATGGTTGTTGACGGCAATGAGATCATCAGCCACCTTGTGCCGTCCGGGATTCTCCAGAAGAAAATGTGTTTTATAGGCAACGGTGTGGTTGTTGATCCGGTGGTACTGCTTGAAGAGATTGATTACCTCGGCAGCAAAGATGTGGATGTCTCATCGGAGATGCTCAAGGTAAGTGACAGAGCCCATATGATAATGCCCTATCATCGGAGCATTGACCAGGCCAGGGAGATAAAAAAAGGAGATAAAAAGATAGGCACAACCGGCCGGGGAATAGGCCCCTGTTATGAAGACCGTGCCACCCGCAGGGGCATCCGTTTCGGCGATCTCCTTGATTTTGATCTCTTTGGGGAGAAAGTCCTTACCATTATGGACGAGAAAAATTTTTATCTTGAGAAATATCTTAATGCCCCTCCCCTTGATCCCCAAGGGGTTATTTCCGATTTCAAGGATATCAGGAACCGTCTTCTGCCCTACATTGCCGATGTGTCCGTTCTTTTGAACAAGGGCATGAATGACGGCAAACACATTCTTTTTGAAGGTGCCCAGGGTACACATCTTGATATTGAACATGGAACATACCCCTTTGTTACATCTTCCAGTACGGTTTCGGGAAATGCGGCCTGCGGCTCCGGTGTCGGCCCCCGTCATCTCAACGAAATAATAGGAATTGTCAAGGCATATACGACCAGGGTGGGGAGCGGTCCCTTTCCCACCGAACTTTTTGACGACATTGGAGATGCCATACAGAAAAAAGGTGCTGAATTCGGTGCCACCACCGGCAGAAAACGCCGCTGTGGATGGCTTGATATGGTTATGCTCAAAAATGCCGTGCGGCTCAACAGCCTTACAGGTCTTGTGATCACAAAACTTGATGTCCTTGATGATCTGGATGAGATTAAAATTTGCACCGGGTATGAGTATGAAGGCCGTACAATGGAATACTTCCCCTCAAGCATCAAGGTGCTTGAAAGGTGCAGGCCCATATATGAAACCCATCCTGGATGGAAAACCGTCACTTCAAAACTGACAAAATGGGATGATTTCCCAGAGAGTACAAAAAAATATCTCTCCCGGATTGAGGAACTTTCAACTGTTCCCATCAAGATTCTCTCTGTGGGTCCTGGAAGGGAGGCTACCATAATGATGGAGAGTTTTTTTTGATATGCACGATGCAGCCAGGATAATGGAGAGTTTTTTTTGATATGCACGATGCAGCCAGGATAATGGAGAGCTTTTGCTGATATGCAGGATGCAGCCAGGATAATGGAGTTTTCTGCTATACAGGGTAAGAGATAATTATGGAGAGTTTTTTTTGATATGGACATGGAGAGATACTCCCGCAACTTCAATACCCTCTCCCTGGAAGAGCAGAAGCGTCTATGGGCTTCACGGGTGTGCATTGTGGGGCTGGGTGGTCTTGGCGGTGCTGTTACGGAGATGCTTGCCAGGATCGGAGTGGGCCATCTCACCCTTGTGGATGGGGACAAATTTGACATCACAAACCTCAATCGTCAGCTCCTGGCAACAGAGGTCACCATTAATGAATCCAAGGCAGAAACTGCGTCAAAAAGGGTCCGGGCGATCAATTCCAATGTTCTGATTAACTGTTGTGGTAAAGCCATGACAAGGGAAAACAGCAGTGATATCCTTGACGGCATCCATGCTGCTGTGGATTGCTTAGACAACATTGAAGATCGTTTCATGCTCCAGGAGGCCGGGGCCCAGGCGGGCATACCTGTAATATCCGGTGCCATTGCAGGAACATCCGGCCAGGTGACTGTAATTTATCCGGGAGACAGGGGCTTTGAATCCCTTTATGGAAAAAGGGAGCAGGGGGATGTCGGAAAAGGAGTTGAAGAACACCTTGGAAATCTCTCCTTCTGTGCTTTTTTTGTGGCATCTGTCCAGGCATCGGAAACCGTGAAGGTGCTTCTGAACCGGGGAGATATTCTCAGAAACCGTCTTTTCATTGCCGATCTAATGAACAATGTTTTTGATGTCATGACCCTTCAATGATAGCGGTTGCCCTTAAGAACT
>JADGBO010000201.1 GCA_015231465.1 Desulfamplus sp. | reverse complement strand
TTTTTGGCGTGGTCTTTGCCAACATCTTCCGGGGCATCCCCTTTGACGGCCAGGGGGTTTATCATGGCAACCTTCTTATGTTGCTCAATCCCTACGGTGTCCTTGGGGGGCTTCTCTTCCTTCTGCTATCCTCCCAGACCGTACTTGGAGCTGCAAAGCTTCTCATGGATTCAGGGGAGCATCCCGGACAGCTAAAGGACAGGGTCACATCCCCAGGAGGCACTGCCATTGCCGGTATCCATACCCTGGAGGAGGGGGGGCTGCGTACCACCATTATAAATGCCGTTGAATCTGCAACCAGGCGATCCCGGGAGCTTGGCCAGGCCATGATTGAGGATTTTCAAAAAAACAACGGCAAATAATCCCATTTCTCGTGCATCTAAATCCTTCTTCCAGAAAAATATTTTAGCAAATCCATGTTTGAGGGCAGCCACAGGGGGCTGCCCCTACAGTACATAAACAATTTAATTTTTATATGAAAGTCCTCATAATTTAAGGCTCCCGGGACTTTCATGCTTTGATTGTGGCGGGAGTACCGCCATGGTGGTTATATGAAAATCCTCATAGTAGGGGCGATTCATGAATCGCCCTTACTGGACTTTCATCACTTCGATTGTGGCGGTAATGCCGCCATGGCCGTTATCTGGAAAGCTATATTCACTGCCTGGAAATCCCAGGCAGTGAATCACGAACCCTTGCAATTGCCCACAAAGCCCCTCTTCTCAAAGGCTCATACTCAAGATAGTTTCCTTTTTCATCCACATAAGATAAGAGCATGTGGTGATATTCCCCGGCAAGTCTGCTATTGTGGGCCATTATCTCACCCATTGCTTCGGGTGCCCCCCATCCGATTCCCCCGGATTCATCGTTGAGACTCCACATGAGCCTTCTCATAACAACCCGGGCAGACTCAATATCCTCTTGGGCCATTTTATTTACAACATGACCCATGGCTCTTACTGCACGCCATTTTATGCTGTCATCCGAATGCTGAATAAATGAGAAGAGAGGATTTACAGCCTGTCTTGGGGGAATATCCAGAATCCTGGCAAGAGATTCGTCTTCATCAGGAATACCGAGAAGTTCATACACTTTTTGTTTTAGTTGTCTCATCCCATGATATACAGTCTCCTCTGCAATTTTTAACGGCCTCCAGTACATCTTCAAGAAGGCGCGGGTTGATTGGATTTCCATGTGTGTCGTACAGTCTCTCTGCGGCATCTTCGGCTACTTCAATGTAGCCGGAATCATTTTTGATAAAAATTTCAGGGCAGACATCCACACAAATATCGCAAAGCACGCATTGGCTTATATCTATTACCGGCTGTTTCATAAAATGCGACAGGGAAACACCTGTCCCTTCAAGGTGGGGTACGTTCATTGTTGTCATGGCTCTTTTATTCTCTTTCTCTATATGTTTATCCCTCTCCATGACAGCCATTTTTCTCAATTTAAACCCGTCATCAAGAAGCATACCGTAGAGAACTCCGCAGCCCGAATCCTCCCTCTCATCGTTTCCCTTTCTGGCAAGCTCAATCATGGAGTCGGCAATCTCAATGGTTCTTTGAATATTTTTATCACACTCTTTTGTAAACATGGAAGGAATACTCACTTTGAATAAGAAAGTTTGTCAGATAAAATTTTACGGCATTTCAATTGCATCATCCATACCAATTTAAAAATTTGAACATCCGGCATGCTTCATTAAGGGATTGCAATGATTTTTGTCATTGATTGTTATTTCAGTTTACTCTAAAACAGCAGGTGTGGTAGTTGTTCACGTCAATCATCCCTAAGCACTTTTCATCCCCTACGGCACTTCGTGATCATAGGGGTTTTCTTGAGACGAGTTTATAAAACACTAAAAAAATAAGAGAATGGAGAGCTGGAAAACTTAATTTGGGACAATATGTTATTTTTTGCGACACACTTATGCCTCACTGAGGCATAAACGTCCATTAAGGAAGAATGAGGCACTTCACCATAATAAAAATATCCACTTCCGAATAAGACAATCCCGGGAATCGGGTTTACTTATTTCAGATGGGTAGATTATTTGTGATGAACTCCCTGGTTCAGTTTATTTAAGGAGGGGTTCATTTTGATTGTTCTTTTATTCAATTTGTCAAGGAGGGTTTTAAAATGGAAAAAAAAGTTATCGAAGCAATGGAAAAAGCGGGTAAACCGGTCAAACCCGGGGATATTGCACAATCCCTGGGCATAGAGAGCAAGGAGGTGTCGAAAATAATTGCTAAATTAAAAAAAAGCGGTGAAGTAATTTCTCCAAAAAGATGTTATTATGCCCTGCCTGAGCAAGGTAGTTGACTCTTCCTTGAACAGGGCAATTGATGATCCCTTGAACAGGGCAATTGATGATCCCTTGAACAGGGCAATTGATGCTCCCTTTAACAGGGCAAGTGGCACTCCCTTTAAGTAGGCAATTGACTCTCCCTTCAGGCATGGCTTCTGCCTTTGAAACTTAAATTTTTACTTTTTGGAGGATTATGATGGATCCTGTTTTTCTTTCACGGCTGCAATTTGCCGCAGCCACCATGTTTCATTTTCTCTTTGTACCCTTGACCCTGGGACTCTCCATTATAATAGCATACATGGAGACCAGGTACGCACGTACCGGAGATAAACTCTATCTCCAAATGACAAAATTCTGGGGAAAAATATTTCTCATAAACTTTGCCGTGGGCGTTGTCACGGGAATTACCCTGGAGTTTCAGTTTGGAACAAACTGGTCAAGATACTCCGAGTTTGTAGGGGATGTGTTCGGCTCTCTCCTTGCCATTGAGGCATCCCTGGCCTTTTTTCTGGAATCCACCTTTATAGGTATATGGATATTCGGATGGAAAAAACTCTCTGCAAAGGCCCATGCGGCTGTGATGTGGATGGTTGCCATTGCCGGAAATTTTTCGGCCATATGGATTCTCACTGCCAATGGTTTCATGCAGCATCCGGTGGGCTATACCATACGCAACGGCAGGGCCGAGATGACAAACTTCTTTGAACTGCTTTTCAACAAATTCAGCATCCTTCAGATTCTGCACGTCCTTCCGGCAGCATGTATTCTTGCTGCATTTTTTGTCATGGGAATCAGTGCCTGGCACCTTTTGAGAAAACAGCACATTGAATTTTTCCAGAGATCATTTAGAATAGCCCTTGTTTTTGGACTGGCCGCATCTATTTTGACGGGACTTACAGGGGATCTCCACGGAACCCACGTGGCCGAAGTCCAGCCGGCAAAGCTGGCTGCCATGGAAGCCCATTGGGAAACCCAGGCCAATGCCCCCCTGATACTCTTTGCCATCCCTGATGAAAAGGCCGGTAAAAACATTGTGGAGTTTGGAGCCATACCCGGGCTTCTCAGTTTCCTGGGCTACCACGATTTCAGTGCCACCGTAAGGGGTATAAACGATTTTCCGGAAGATGAAAGACCCCCTGTTTTAATTCCCTTTGTATCCTTCAGGGTAATGGTGGGGCTGGGAACCCTGTTCATATTCCTGACCCTTTACGGCTGGTTCAGAAGGAACAAACTCATGGAGTCACCCCTTTACCTGAAAATTATGCTCTTCTCCATTCCCCTGCCTTACATTGCCATTGAACTGGGCTGGGTCCTGGCCGAGGTGGGAAGGCAGCCCTGGATTGTGTACGGCCTCATGAAGACTTCCGATGCAGCTTCTCCCGTGGCAGGCTATCAGGTACTCATATCCCTTGTGGCCTTCATAGCCATCTATGGACTCCTCGGGGCAGTGGCATTTTATCTTATGGCCAAACACGCGATAAAAGGCCCTGCTGTTGAAAAGCCTTGAAAAATATACCCAGGCAGTTCATCTTGATTCATGTTATCTGATTTGTGGATTTAATCGGAATATCAAACATAGCATGGCAGTCCATAACACTGCCCATAAGCGTTGACAGGAGTAAAAAAAATGATTCTTGAAACAATATGGTTTTTCATATGGGGACTTCTCTGGGCCATCTTTTTCATGACGGATGGCTTTGATTTCGGCGTTGGAACCCTCTATCCCTTTCTCGGCAAGAGTGAAGATGACAAACGAGCCATGATCAACTCCATCGGCCCCTTCTGGGATGGAAACGAAGTTTGGCTCATAACAGCAGGGGGAGTTACCTTTGCGGCATTTCCAAAGGTCTATGCGGTGATGTTTTCCACCCTCTACGCTCCTCTGATGCTTATCCTGTTTGCACTTATCCTCCGGGGCGTGGCATTTGAGTTCCGGGGACAGATAGACAGCCCTGGCTGGAAGCGCATCTGGGATCTCTGTATCTTCATAGGCAGCTTCATGCCGGCTTTTCTTTTTGGCGTGGTCTTTGCCAACATCTTCCGGGGCATCCCCTTTGACGGCCAGGGGGTTTATCATGGCAACCTTCTTATGTTGCTCAATCCCTACGGTGTCCTTGGGGGGCTTCTCTTCCTTCTGCTCTTTCTCCTCCACGGAGCCAACTGGCTGGGCATGAAAACCGACGGTGACCTTAATATAAGGGTGGCGGCAGTGGCTGACAAAATATGGATTGCCCTGGTTCCCACTGCTGTTCTTTTTCTTATAGCCACATGGTTTGCAACTGATCTCTACGCCAATTATCTGGCCAATCCCGTTTTTTTCCTCATCATACTCTGCTCGGTACTATCCATCTTTGTCGTAAAATTCTATCTCGTCAAGAAGGACTATTTCAGTGCCTGGTGTGCATCTGCAACTACAATTGTCACCTGTACTTTTTTTGGAATCGCCGGTCTTTTTCCCAGGATGTTTCCGTCGATTATAGATCCCCAGTACACTCTGACGGCCTTTAACTCATCATCGAGCCCCCTTACCCTTAAAATTATGCTCGGTGTGGTTGTGGTGTTCATACCCATTGTGATAGCATATCAGATGTGGACATATAGACTGTTCCAGGGTAAACTTACCGAAGAAGAGATGGAGTATTAAATCCCCATGGCCGGAGTCCGGCCACCCAGGATCATGGAAATAATGTATCAATTTCCACGATAAAAAAACTTGTGAACTACCCCTGCCCTGCGAGGGACAGGGGTTTTACACCATTTTTATAAAAAACCAGATAACAAAAATAAAAAGGAGTATTCCATGAACATTGACAGAATCGTATTTGCCGTTGCCGGAACCTTAATTCTGTTGAGTGTTGTTTTTGCGGTCTCCCACAGTATTCACTGGCTGTGGTTCACGGCATTCATCGGTGCCAATATGACCCAGGCTGCATTCACCGGCTTCTGTCCCATGGCCTATATTTTGAAATCCATCGGAGTTGAATCGGGCAAGGCTTTTTGATGTTGTACAGCAACTTTGCTTTAAATTCCCTGGAGGCCGCACATCATGGGTCTCCATTGCTTTAAGTTCATTATTGTAAAGGCCGAAAACACCGGCCATTGTCT
Organism: Desulfamplus sp.; assembly: GCA_015231465.1. GTDB lineage: Bacteria > Desulfobacterota > Desulfobacteria > Desulfobacterales > Desulfobacteraceae > Desulfamplus. The sequence continues at coordinate 1,048 of JADGBO010000201.1, read as the reverse complement.
TTAAACTGTTAATTTTAAGGAGATTGATTGATTATGGAGAAGTATGTATGCGATCTTTGCGGCTATGTGTATGATCCTGCCCAGGGCGACCCGGATAGTGGTGTCGAGCCAGGTACATCTTTTGATGATCTGCCCGGGGACTGGGTCTGTCCCATATGCGGTGCTTCAAAAGATGATTTTTCCAAAGAGTAGCATAGGTTTTGAAGAAAAAATCTTGAAGAAAAAGTTTTGAACAGACAAACAAAACGGGTGAATCATCCATATTGAAGAAGATTCACCCGTTTTTATCAAAAGCTTTTTTAAAATTAAGTTTCCGATGCTCTTTTATGCTTGTTTAATGTTGATTTAACAGGCCAGCTCCTTTTGGAGCCACTCCTTGACCTCTCCCTCCACGGCAAAAACGCCTTTCTGGTATCCCACAGATGAGAGAAACTTTTTCTCCAACCTTGCAGGGAGATTGAATTCTGCCAGATCTTCCGAATCAAACCCTTTTCTTCTCAAAAGGGTTACAATAGGTGGATTTTTCCAGGTGTTTATAACAAAATAGACTGTCTCGTTGTTGCTGTCCCTGGAGTTGTAGTATGAGACATCCCTTAACGGCCCCCACTCAAGATGGAGTGCAATGGCCTCTTCAGGGGTCATTTCCCAGTTCACTGAATTAACTATATTTATATCTTTTTTTATATCTTGAATATTCATATGCTCCTCCTTAATTTAATAGTTATTTTTTCACAAAATTAAGTTGTGATGAATATTCAAAATGCAAAACAAGTGCCACCATGTGATATATCGTCTAATGTTAACTTGAATTTGTCAAGAATCAAAAATCGAAAACTCAAGAAATTAGAATCAGGAATTTTATGCCTTTCATCATTATAACAGGAAATACTGATTTGAAAAGGCACTTTTTATTATTGCCATTATTTGCATTTTGTATTCTCTTATTTGCTTTTAAAAACCATCGAACGCCAATAGATAAGATAATCTTTGTTTGAAGACCTACGGGTTGGAAATAATCCTTGCAATATTTAAAAATTGCAATTAAAAA